>JBAQFY010000098.1:0-6427 GCA_049287505.1 Sedimentisphaerales bacterium
ATCAGCCGGGCGGGCAAAGAGCCGGCATTAAGTTTGTTGACCATATCTTCGACTTCTGTTTGTGTGAAGCTGCCTGATATTATGCCGCGTCCGCGTATCATCTCGCTAATACTTGGTGCCGATATTGCGATTTCATCGAGCAGAATACAGAGCGGCCGACCAACGTTATTGCCTGTAATATTGGCAAATAACTTTCCGCCTCTTGCATCCAGTAGAAAACCGATAGCCCTTCTGCCCATCTGGTCGGTTGAAGGATTGGCTCTCTCCAGTTTCCATTGTCTTGTGCCGGGGCTGTGCAGCAAGGTGTCATTTGGCTTGTTGCTTGTCAGGACATAAAATTTTCCTCCGAATTCTGCAACAATGGCAGGCCGCTTATCCTCGTCAACTGCCCTCCATTCCTCTATATTTTCTATCTCACACCATATATACTGGCTGTCTGAGGCGTATTTAGGTCCTTTGTCCTTGAGTCTTTCAACATAGTCGAGCATCTGGTCCATATCTACAGCAGGATGTCCCTGTGTTGGAAGCACTCTCCACTCTAATATTCCGGCACCTTTGAGCATTCGCTGGAGGTCCTTGGGGTCGTCCAGCCTGCCTCTGAAAGGACGATACTCGTCAAAAGACGCCACTACTTTGTTAATTTCATCAACCCGGTCCGGGAAATTGGTTTTGAGCTTTTCGAGCTCTTCACCGCGTCTTGGTGATTTGGCGGCCATTTCCAGGCAAATGTTTAACTGGTCTGTAGTGAGGTTTAATTGGTCGATGGTCCTTATTGTCTCTTTGTATTTGGTGTTTTTATCCGGGTCGGTCAGCTGATTAACGACTTTTGACCACTCGGCGTAGGTTTTAACATACCCGGCCAGAAGGTCGAGATTATCATTAGCATCTGTGAATTCTCTTAGCGAATCCTGCAGTTTCTGTTCATTTAGTTTGGCCCAATTAGCTCTATTTTGGGTTATCCGGTCGAGCTCAAGTCCGGCCGATGACATTTTGCCTTCGACAGTTTTGAGATTGCCGTCGAGCTCATCCCTTTTATTTTGCAGGCCTTTGCGCTCGTCATAAACTGTGGCAAGGGTCTCAAGAATTGTCAGTCTGTCGGGGTCGGCCTTGGCAACATCCCTGAAAGCCTCGGCTCGCTCTTGCAGCGGCATATCGAGTGACCGCATAATCTTAGAACGGCTCACGTTTTTGGCGAGCAGCTTATCTCTATCGCTTTCGTAATTTTGCCGTTTCACACGGGCTTCTGCGCTTGCTAAGGGCATTTGTATCTCGAAGCGCGTGCTGCCCTGCGGCCGCCATAGGAGGTTCTGGATGTTGGCCGGGTCTATTCGCCTTCGAAGAACGGTTATCATTCTCTGCGCCAGGTCTTTTTTCTCTGCTCCTTCCAGACCGTGGGTGTCAATTTCATAGATAAGACTTGTCCCGCCTGCAAGGTCTATGCCGGGCTTTAAGGTCTTGTTTGGCGGATATAAGCTCCAGACTGCAACGACCACTAAAACAATAATTAAAATTATTTTCCATGACAGATTTTTATTCATAACTTCCTCGTATTATGTTAATGCGTGAATGCATCCACTCATTTACTCATTCACCCATTTACGATTTATCTTGCGACATATTTTTACCGATTGCTGAACGGAGAATCTTGATTTTCGTATTATTCGACTCGTCAATTTTCAGCGTAATCTCATCTTCCTTAATATCGACGACGGTTCCGATAATTCCGCCAATTGTTTGTACCTTATCGTTTTTTGCCAGGC
This sequence comes from Sedimentisphaerales bacterium, assembly GCA_049287505.1. Classification (GTDB taxonomy): domain Bacteria; phylum Planctomycetota; class Phycisphaerae; order Sedimentisphaerales; family Anaerobacaceae; genus NIOZ-UU13. The sequence continues at coordinate 1,761 of JBAQFY010000098.1, forward strand.
TTTGGACCATTTGTTTGTGCTGTTGTTGTTTCTTTCGAGGCCCTCTAAAAAGAATCATGTACATCAGGAGGAACATCACGCCAAGAAAAATCAGGTTTCCATAAGAGCCCAAAGGGCTTCTACTTTGTGGCCTGGCCCCGGTGGCGTCGGGTTCGGCTGGGACCGTTGTCGTTGTTGTTGTCTCTTCCGAAGTAACCCGTTCTGATGTAATGGTAGAAGGCGCCTCAGTGGGTTCTGCTTGTGCCAATATCCATGCATTGCTCATTTGTATTTTCCCTTCATAATTTCGTATATCACGTTTCGTATTGTGATAACCGGCCCCCCTTGTCTGCTGTCACAGACAGCAAAGGGGGCTGGTCAAATAGCAAATACTAACGATTTTTTATAAATAATCAAATCTTTTTGCCCAGTTGGCCAATTCGTTTCTTTTTATGGCGTGCCTGATTCCGGCCATTAGTCTCTGGTAAAATGTTAGGTTGTGCAGTGATACTAAGATTGGGCCGAGCATTTCTCCCGAATTAAAGAAATGTCTTAAGGCGGCCCGGCTGAAATTCCTGCAGCAGTAACAATCGCAGTCGGCCTCGATTGGTCTGGCGTCTTTTATATGTGCATTGTTCCTCAGTCGCAGGCCGCCGTTGTCCGTAAAAGCAAAGGCATTCCGTCCGTTTCTGGTTGGCAGGACACAATCGAACATATCCACGCCGGCCTTGACGGCGGCAAGGATATCCGCCGGTGTGCCAACACCCATAAGGTAACGGGGTTTATCCTGCGGCAAAAGCTGCGTTGTATGAGTAACCGTGTTTATCATATTCTCGTGTCCTTCACCTACACTTAAACCGCCGATAGCATATCCGTCGAAGCCTGTCTTGACAAGCTCTGATGCGCAGTATGTTCGCAGCTCAAGGTCTATTCCACCCTGGACAATGCCAAAGAGCAGCTGGTTGGGATTGGTATGCGCCCGTTTAGCGCGTTTTGCCCAGAGGATGGTTCGAGCGACGGCTTGTTTAAGCTGTGGAGTGTCAATGGGAAATGGGGTGCACTGGTCGAAGCACGTTATTATATCGGCAGCTAATCGATTTTGGATTTCTGTTGCTATTTCGGCGCTCAGGTATATTTTTGCGCCGTCAACGTGGCTGGCAAATTCAACGCCGTCATCATCGATTTTCGTCAGCGGGCTTAGAGAGAACACCTGGTATCCGCCGCTGTCTGTTAGTATCGGTTCGTCCCAGGCCATAAATTTATGCAGCCCGCCAAGCTTTTCGACCGTCTCGACACCGGGTCTGAGCAGCAAATGGTAGGTATTGGCCAGGACAAGCTCGGAACCGGTTTCCTGGAGCTGCTGCGGCGTGATACCTTTTACCGCCCCGGCGGTGGCAACAGGCATAAAAACCGGGGTCTCGACCTTTCCATACGCGGTCTCTAATAAACCAAGCCTGGCTGCCGAACCGGAATCCGTATGGAGAATTTGGAAGTTACTCATTTCAATAAATATTTATAATTGTGCAGCCCCGGTGGTAAGTAGGAGGGTATTCTGTGCACGCTATTTCCCTTTTATACTAACTGGACTTCACTCAGAATACGCCTACCAATATAAGGTTTAAGCGCATTGCGCGATACGAGGTCAACTTTGACACGTAACAATCCCGAAAGTTCTTCTTCCATATCGATAAATTCAAAAAGACTTATGGGGGCCGTGAAATCAACAAGGATATCGAGGTCGCTATCGCCGGCTTGCTCATTGTGAATATAGGAACCAAAAATGCCGAGAGTATGTACATGATACTTATCTTCAAGTACAGACTTATAGTCTCTTAAAACCCTTTTAATCTCATCTAAGCCCATAATTTTTCTCCTCTTGGATTATAGCATAAATTATCACAGCACAGGAAAATAAATTCTTTTGCGGTAATGTATAGTAAGAAGGAGGGACTTGCCTCACTGAAATCTGCTTTTATTTTTTAAAATAGTCAATTGTCAATATCTTTGAGCCTGGATAATAATAGGAAAGTTCGTAGGGTGGGGCTTTCGTCCTTCGCAGTAGCTCTGCTACGGAGAATGGATGCCCCACCGAAATCTGTTTTTTATTTTTCAATAGTCAATAGTCAATTGTCAATATCTTTGAGCCAGGATAATAATAGGAAAGTATCTGCTCTGCGGTGTTGCCTTGTCTTGCCATTCCTTCAGCGCCGCACTGGCACATTCCGACGCCGTGCCCCCAGCCTCTGCCCGATAAAAATACCCATTTATTGCCCCATTTAACGATTTGGCAGATGGTGCTTCTCAATTTTCGTCCGGTCGGGTCGATTGCCAGACGAAAGTCCTCAGCTTTTAGGAAATCACTTTTGCCGTTTGAGCCGGTGAGTTTAACCCCAGTCGTTCGAGAGAATTCTTCATAGTCGCTTTGCGCGGCAGGCTCGATGTTTGTGATTTTCCCAAGCTGTTTCAGATTCGGATACCTTTGTAATAGCCTGGTTATCACATAGATCTCATCTAATTGAATCATAGGCCAGAAGAAAAATTTCGGTTTGGCAATATCCTTACAATACGGACAGTGGACTCCGATGAGCGGTTCAAAGGAGTCACCGAATACATTTTTACTGTTTTCGGTATGGCCGCCACAGGTTGAGCTATAGTAGGCGGGAAAGATGTCTTCTGTGCCGTCGGTTTGTTTGCAGACCAGGACCTGTCCTTTTGTTTGATTGACGGCGTTCCAAATCTGAGGTGACTCGGCGCTGACGCCGCGATAGACCTGATGTGCTGCTGTTTTTTTCATGTCCCAGGTGTTGCCGCCGAACCGCTTTTTGATGTAGAAGCAATAGGTCCTTGCGGCGATTGCCTGGGCCTTGAGTGCCTCCGGTTCCCAGTAGTTAGGCATCTCGGCACCCACTACGCCGGCTAAGTAAGCATCAGGTGGAACCAGATTGAGCGCGTCGAAAGAACCGCCGTCGGGGTTGATTATCAGCTTTAATTTGCCGCGATAAGCGTCACCGTTCAGGTTGAAGATGTACGGCTCATCCGGGAAAATAATGACCTCATCGTTCATAAAGGGCCGACCCCCGATGGTGATTACGCCGTTAATTAACTGGATACTTATCGGCGCATCGATTCGGTCAAAGCGGGCTGTTGGGAGCTGTGTTTGCAGATTGGGGTCGTCGGTAATGCTGAATGATGAGGCAATCTTCAGCGTGCAGGCTTCGACATCGTCGAGAAGCAGAATCTTTACCCAAAACTGCGGTTCGATATCCATCTGGGGAATTGGTGTTATAAGCTGCCGGGGCTTACAGCCACTCAGAATTACCAGCGATAGGAAGAGGGTTACTACTTTGCCGTTCGAGATTCGAAAATGCCGTCCCGCCGAGACATTCCGCGAGACATTTTCAATAGGATTTGCTGTCAATTGGATGGTGGACAATATCAATTTTCCTGATAATCTCCCGGTTCCTGTTTTGCGGCATGCTGCAAAAAAATAATCAATAGAAAGTGTGGGTATCCGCCGTGTGCGGGCTTCTCCGTAAGTCCACAGGACGCCTTTCGGCGGAGTCCTTAGGACTAACGGGCGTATTGCAGAACCGCCCATGGCGGAGTCAATAACCAACCAGTTACTCCAGGCTTCGCAGTGATAATCCAAGGTTTGCGAGCGCTTTTTTGATTTCGTTCAGGCTTGTTACGCCGAAGTTTTTAACACCGAGAAGCTCAGCCTCTGTTTTGTGTGTCAATTCACCGATTGTGCGAATATTGAGCTTTTCCAGGCACTTTCGAGCGCGCACCGACAATTGGAGGTCATCTACGGATTTATTCCTGAGTCCTTCCTCCTCAACTGAGGTGACAGTGTGGTCGAAAATTTCTACCGAAGGCAGGTGCTCTGTCTCCATGGCCATCCCGAGAGTCAATCCTTTCGGTTCGAGGATGGACTTGATTTCTCTAAGGGACGTTTCGCCAAAGTTTTTATAAGATAACAGCTCCACCTCGGTAATGTTCAGGAGGTCGCCGAGCGTCTCGATTTTCATTTTTTTCAGGCAGTTTCTGCTGCGCACCGAAAGCTCAAAATCAGAGATTGGCGTTTCGAGTATCTGGCTTTTGTGTGTCTTTTTCTTTTCTTTTTCCTCGTCATAGAACATTGTTTTTGAGCTTTCGATGTCTTTTTTGAACAGGATTGCTCTTTGATGGTTCGGATGATTCTCCAGGACCGTATCGACGCATTTCGCAGCCTTGTCATACTGACCGCTGTCTTCATAAAGCACTGCTAAATTCATCAGAGCACTTACATAAACCGGCGAGCTTGAAGCAATTTGCCTGTAGTAATCAATGGCTGCTTCTTCGTTGCCGAACAAATCACAGCGAAAAGCCAAATGGAAAAGGGCCCTTTGATGGTTCGGGGATAATTCCAGGGCGGTCTTGTAATTGTCCATTGCCTGTTCGTAAAGCCCCTGGACTTCCTGAAGACGGCCAAGCTGATAATGGTATTCGGCACTTACGTTTTCAAAATTTTTGCAGGCTTTCAGCTCCTTGTCTGCGGCTTCGAAATTTTTGGCATAGCGATATGTGGCGGCTTTTTCCAGCATTATACTCAACATGTCGGCCTCGTAATTGAGACTTTTTTGCAGGTTTTCAATTGCCTGGTCTAATTCGCGCATTCGGCGAAGCGCAAAAGCTAAGTATATGAATTT
>JBAQFY010000099.1:0-17546 GCA_049287505.1 Sedimentisphaerales bacterium
GAAGACAGAAATCAGAAGGCAGGAGACAGAAGGCAGAAGGCAGGAGACAGGAAAAGAATGCAGGGCAGTAGTTTAAAGCGCTATGTGGGATTGACAGGTACCTTGCATTGCTATGTAGTTAATATTATAAATGCTGTAACAACCCCAAATTCTGTGACCATGCATTTGCTTCCGGAACAATAGAGACAGTTTATATCAAAACGATTTAGGGGAAAAAGCGATACGTTGGTCCTGATAGCTCCTTAATTCCAAGCTATCTCGCTCTGACCGCAAACACGATAGTGTTTCATTTGAACTTCGTAGAGGAGATTGTTCTTCTCGATTAGTTTGGCTATCAAGCCGATTTGATTAAGTAACATTTCAATCAGGTCGATATTTATCAAGACCGATTCAGGGCTGTATTGCGGCAGAGCGATAATGACATATCCGCAATTACTGCGTTCGGTCGCCAATTGTGCAGCAATCACACTGCAATCATCCGTGCCGGTCACGACCGGCTCAGCACCGTCGTCAATCTTAGCGCAAAGCTCTTTCAAAAATGACTCGCTGATGTTCAGCTTGGCAAACTCTTCCGGGTCGCTGGGCCAGCTGTTGCCGTCTGTGTCCATAATTACTATTGTAGCCCTGCCCTCGGGCAAAACTTCAAAAATTTGCCGTGCAATCTGCTCGGTCAGCATAAATCCAGGAGAAAACAATGATTCATACATATCCATTCGACCGGCTCCTTAGTTCGATTGTTGAATAACGCTACCAGCGAAAACTTCGGTATAATTACCCTGCAACTTTCTTAGCTGTAATATTTTGGCTTAATTCCGCCAAAAAAGCTCATGTGTGAAGTTTGAAAGTGAGTTTATAGGACGCGGCAGACACGCTGCCTGAATGTGGATATAGGTACAAATTTAGTAATCAAGCATCGATTTCAGCCGAGCCATCGGGAACCTTTCCCCCGGACAGTCAGTTACCCGCGCTCCCGGAGTAGTCTTATGACCATAAATTCGCCTCTTTGAAATTCCATAGCGCTCTTGTAGAAAGCGAACCAATTTCAAAAGGGACTGCATCTGTCGTGATGTAGGTACTGTGTGATCGAAATCGCCGACAAGGCAAATTCCTATCCCATCTTCGTTGGCCCAATTACCAGGTGTCCCTCCACAATGAGCGCCGGGAATCTGCTTTCGCCAGCGAAACGTAACTTCAATCTCACCGTCACCGCTGTCTATACCGTTACCTATAACAAAATCGTAGCCGACCCCTTCCCAATGTTTCTGTTCTCTGTGCATCTTATCAAATATAGCTGCATTTCCCTTTTCTGTCGCTGAGTGATGTATCACCACAGCCGTCCAGTTTTTTTCCAAGTTTGAAGGTGGTAACCAGTCTCTTGGAATGTTTTGATAAACATTTTCACGACCTTGCTTCGGCTCTATAACTCTCGGAGGAACAAGTCTGGACTCAGAGCCGGGCCTATATACAATCTCCGGCATCGGCTCGTTATCGGATACACAACCGCCTAATACAAACAAACAACTGAAAAAAATAAAAACTCTGCTAAACATCCTTGTCTCGATTTCGCCGGTAAGGGACCGCTTTTGATTATACCTGTGTTTGGTCATCCCTTTTTGTCAAAAGTGGTTTCTCCCTATATCTGACCATATACAAACCATTGCCTCGTTCATTAAATTTAACCATATCCATATACGAGTTTATCAGCAGCAATCCCCTGCCCCCAGGCTTGTAAAGACTCTCGCCGTATCGCGGGTCTGCTACCGCTTCCGGTTCAAACCCCTCTCCTTCGTCCGTCATGGAAATTTCAATTTTATCTAAACCAACAGAATAGTCGATTCTAACCTCTTTGGTGGGGTCCATTTTATTACCATGCTTGACAGCATTGAGAAAAGCCTCCTCCAGGGCCAAATGAACCGCAAAAATATCATCTTTGTCGAAACCGTTGTCTTTGAGCTTAGAAAGTATCTGCCCGCACACCTTGCCAACAGCAGACGGCCTGCTTTTCACAACTATTGAGCAATTGTTTGGTGTTTTTGATACCATAAGCGAAACAACAATCTTTCGCCTAATTCGCTTAAGATAAATCCTCGACCGCACTTTCAACATCTTTATAAATATCGAAGGTTTTGGTCAGCCGTGTTATTTTGAAAATCTCGTATATTTTTGGATTTATATTACAAAGTCTTAGTTGGCCATCATGTTCGTAAATCCTTTTACTGAGCCTTATTAAAAGTCCCAAAACAGTAGACGATAAAAACTGGACATTGCCAAAATCCAAAATCAGGTTTATTCCGCCGGATGCGGACTCAATAACAGACATAATTGAATCCTGAAGCGCCTTAATGTCCCTTTCTTCGAGTATTTTTTCGTCGGTAAAACCAACTATCGTCGCTTTCTCGGCATACTCAACGCTTATTCTTGGCTTAATCTCAGCCACAGTAATCTCCATAACAAAACCATAAAATTTATGGGAATCTTACGTTAGGACATTTCGGATGTCAAGTTTTTTGCAAGCCTGGAAAAATTTTGTGCCCTTTGACTATTCGTTGAAGAAACTCCTGCAATTTGAAGCCATTTCCCGAAATTTACAAATGTCGTCCATTGTAGAGAGAAAGTCCTTGCAATTTGGAACACAAAAACTTAATAATCCTATGAGCTTTTGTCCATTTTCAACCCTGATATATTTTTTGAACCTTACCTAACTAATAAAGGATAGAAGGTAGAATATAAGAGCACAAGGGAGCCTACGCCTTGTGCACCTACAAATTGGGAACTTACAAATGAATATCAGCGAATTTCAACGTTTAATTTCCAAAAAATACGAAAAGCGAGACCGACAAAGAGGCATTCCCGCCACGTTTATGTGGTTTATCGAAGAGGTCGGAGAGCTCGCTACCGCACTGGCATCCAGGGACCCAAAAAATAAAGAGGAGGAATTCGCTGATGTCTTTGCCTGGCTTTGTACGCTGGCGAACATAAGCGATGTGGACCTGGAAAAGGCCTGTGCCAAATACACCGGCAACAAAGTCAAAGGCTTCAAACCAAAATAGCACATAATTGTAGCTTTGAGTTCTTAGTGCTAAGTTTTGAGCTCACTAAAAACTAAAAATTCATAACTAAAAACTAAATTCGCCGTCTTTCGTCACCAATCTCGTCGGGATATTGGATTCCTGTATCTCCACTGGCCGCTGCCAAAGCCTTGTAAAAACACCAGCCCAAGCCGCCTATTATGATTAGGAACACAACCGCAAGAATGACATAAGAAACACCGCTCAATTTGTCGCGAATCGGTGCCGTTGTTTCCTCAATTTCCGCTCCCTCCGCCAGGCCAATCAGGATTATCGCAATAGCTGCGCTAATGTCCATAGCTGCCGTTATCCCGGCCCATCTTGCCAGCCAGGACGCCTGGCTCGTGGAAGTATGGTGCTTATCCAGAACATAATTGCTCAATAGAATCGTAACCACGCCTCCGACCAACGACAGCCAAAGAATCACTTGTTTTGCCGCCTGCGATATTGGGGCAGTAAGCCAAAGAACAAGCAAAACCGCAATGCCCGACGCCGCAAAAAACGCAATTGCCCCTTCACCTCTCCCCCTGACGACCAGGTTCTGTTCGGCTCGCTCCGGCTCCTTGATGTCCGTCCGGCCCCTGGCCAGGCTCAGAATAATAGCCACGACAGGCACTAACGCCACAATTCCCAGCCCAACACAGTTTGGCAATATCCATTCACCTTCCGGCGTCCGCAAGAACCCTTCCCCGCTGATGTCGTCAAAAAGCTGCCAGAAGAAAAGTGTGCCAAGAAAAACAGGAATCACCAGGCGTATAAGATAGTCCCACCAGTGGCCCAGCTTCCAGTCGCTTCGGCTGTTGGCGTGCCGTCGCAGCGTCCCAATCCGCCAAAGCCAGCCTAAAACCACGCACTCCAGCAACCCCATAAACGCTATGCCCCACGTGCCGTTGACAAAACCGTCGATGGTACCAAGCCAGTTAAATCCTCCCTCCGTGATATAAATTAAACCGGACAGAAATCCCACTACGCTCATTACGGGCAGAACAATGCTCCTATGCCATCCAGTCTTATCGACAATACTTGCCAAAATTGATTCGGTCATTGAAAAAGCTGAGTCAATCCCCAAAGTTACAAGCGCAAAGAAAAAAACAAAGCTGAACCACGCCGAATAAGGCAGTTGCGCAAGTGCATACGGAAATGCCACAAATGCCAGTGAGGGACCCGTTTCCGCCACTTGTTCGACTGCAACCGGATTGTCCCCGAGCTGCGTCACAAAAGCCATTCCGCCTAACGTCGCAAACACCGCCAGTCCCGCCACAAAACTCGTCGCAAAATCTGCGAGACTAATGATGGCCGCATTGTTGTTGATATCGCTTTTTCTGTGCAGAAAGCTTGCGTAGGTAACCATTATACCATAGGCAAGACTCAATGAAAAGAACACCTGTCCGAACGCATAGCGCCATGTAATAGGCTTTGCCAGTTCAGACCACACGGGGTCGAGATAATACGCTAAGCCCTGCATACTGCCTTCGAGAGTCAGGCCCCGCACCGCAAGGATAAGGAGCATCAGCCATGGCAGTGGAACCGTCAGCCAGACAATCTTGCCCACCAAGCGCACGCCCCTGAAAATACAGAAGTACATAGTCGCCCAGGTAATAAACAGCGGCCACACAATGTTCCAACGAATAGCGCCCAGATTCGGGCCTTCAATCCTGCCCAGATATATGTCATTAAAGAAACTCTTGGCGTTCTCGACACCTTTTATCCCCACGCCCGCCCAGGGCAGCTCCCCGCCATTAAAAATCCCGACGATGCTATACCACAAGAAGCTAAAGCAATACGCAAGAATCACTGGATAATAAGTGACTATTACAAAAGCCAGAATAATCCCCCACCACCCGACCATCTCAAAGTGCCTATGCCCCCGCTTAAAAGCATCAGGCGCTGCCCGCTGTGTATAATGGCCGATACTGAATTCAAGAATCATAATGGGGATGCCAACTACAAGAAGAGCAATGATATACGGAATCAGAAATGCCCCTCCCCCATAGCTGTAGAGTTTATAAGGAAATCCCCACAGATTACCCAGGCCAACAGCCGAGCCAATCGCCGCCAGAATAAATGCGCCACGCGTCCCCCAGCTTTCCCTTTGCTCTTCCAATAGCTCAGCCATTGGTGCTTATCTTCCCGTTTTCCTTGCTCGTAATTGTGTCCTTACGCTCTTACGCTCTTATGCTCTTTCGTCTTTTCGCTTTTTTCTTCTTGTGTCTCTGCGCTCTTATCTCTTATTCCGAGCAACTCCAGCGTGTCACGTTCGATGATGTTTCGAATACTACCCCGCGGAACTGTCGGCAGATTCGTATCAGCCAAAAGCATATTAAAGCCAAGCAGCGTTTCGATGCACTGGCCTGTATTGCCTGACGGGAATCCACTACCGAACAATAGTTTATCCATCACCCCCCGCTCATACGCTGCTACAACTGTATTGTAAGTTTGCCATACATTGCTCGGCCTTATCGTCAAATCCGCATACACATTTTTGTGCTTAGCCACTACCGATAATGTCTGCTCAACAAACGGCATACCCATATCCCCGATGATAATTTTCAAAGTCGAAAACTCTCTCGCAACCTCATCCAAAAGGTATGGCTGGGCATAGTCCAGAATGGAATCCGCTCTAAGAGTACAATCACCGTTATGAAAGAAAACAGGAAGACCAAGCTGCTGTGCCGATTCATAAAACCGCATCGCCCTGCTGTGAGCAGGGTGCAAACCACAGGCGGAACAATACAAAACCAATCCTTTAAATCCCAATTTATCTTTGAGGGATTTCAGATTATTAACGCTGATTTTATCCTTTATCGGCTCTACAACTGCAAAGCCGACCATTTTCTCCTTATGCTTGTTTACATATTCAGCCAATCTCTTATTAACCTCTTCGCTCGGACCATTTGCGGCAGCTAATACTATGCACACATCTACCATCTCCGCGGCCGCTAAATGCTCAGACATCTCAACATCATCCGCAGCACAATTTATATGTGTATGGCAGTCAACTATCATTTTCCGGCGCCTTTAAGTATATTAGTGCTCAATAATTATCAATCAATAACCAATTAAATCGCTCTCGTCAAGGACAAATATTACCACCTCATTTAATTATATCGGCACACCCCGCCAAAAATCTTGCATATCATTTTTAACCAGTAAGCTAATCTCTTGATTGAGTCTTATTTCTCCATTTCATTTTATTCACAGCACTTGAAGGTTTCTTTTCCTTACAAATATGAAATCTGTATGAGCTTAACAAACTAATCTCAACATGCCGGAACTGCCGGCTTGCTTTCAAGATTATAACCACTTTGGGTATAATCTCAAGCCTCACTCTGTTCTCTCTGGCTCAACCAACAAATTACAAAAGCCCGATAATAAGCCAAAAATCATATTCCAAACCCAACTGGCAGCGCGCAATCTGCAATTTATAACACACTTGACGCTGCCAGCCTTCACAACATAAGCAACCTCGTAAATTTCATATTCATTTCTTGACGTCACTACCCCGACAATATAAAATAACGCGTTCTAAAATATATACGTGATTTTCCAAAACAGGTAATCGCTCCAAAATAGAACCACAAATAGATAAATTTTTTCATTTTAATTTTTGAATTTCTCTATGTAGTTCTGCGTCTTAATAGTAGAATTACTCGGTTGAAACCATAGACTTTCACCGCTGATTTCGCAGAGTTGGCCGTTGATAAATAGTCTTTGGTCTTGAGTCTGTAGTCTTGGGTCTTTTATTATGGATTGTCCGGTTTGCAAAAACGCAATGATTACCCTTGAGCTCCAAGACGTCGAAATCGATTATTGTACCGACTGCGGCGGCATCTGGCTCGACGCCGGCGAACTCGAGCTCCTGCTCGGCGAGCCGGAAAAGGCCAAACAACTGCTTGGCTCATTCAAAATCGATTCTCGGTCCAATGAAAAAATAAGAAAATGTCCCATCTGCGACAAAAAAATGAAAAAGGTCATTGTCGGCTCTTCAAAACCCTCTCTGCTTATTGACAAATGCCGCAAAGGCGATGGCCTATGGTTCGACAAAGGTGAGCTGCACGACATCTTCGAGAAAGCAAAGTTAGACAAAGACAATAAAATTCAAAAACTGTTAACCGATATGTTTGGACATAATCAAATTGAATGAAAGGAGAAAATTATGGGTACCTGGAGCATAGTATTAATTGTCGTTGCCGCCGTCGTTCTTGTCGTGGCATTAGTATTGAAGAAAATGAAATCGCCGTAACGCCGGCACACTACCTTCAATAAAGGGAGAAAACCTATGTCAACACTGCTCGTTATTCTTATCCTGGTTTTGCTTGTTGTTCCGGCTTTGCTCATTATCTTTGCCATTGGCATCTACAATGCCTTAATTCGCCTTCGCAATCAGGTCGATAATGCCTGGTCACAGATTGACGTCCAGCTAAAGCGCCGGCACGATTTGATTCCCAACCTTGTCGAAACCGCGAAAGGCTATATGAAGCACGAGCGTGGGACTTTTGAGGCCATAACAAACGCAAGAAGCCAGGCTATGGGAGCAAAAAACGTCGCCGAAGCCTCAAAAGCCGAAGGTGCTCTCGGTGAAGCTCTCAGCAAATTCATGCTGGTCGTTGAAAATTATCCCGACTTAAAGGCGAATCAGAATTTCCTCGCCCTTCAGGAAGAGCTGACCAGCACGGAGAACAAAATCGCTTTTGCAAGGCAGAGCTACAATGACCAGACCTTGTTCTTCAACAACAAGATTCAGATGTTCCCCTCGAACATCATTGCCGGTACGTTCAAGTTTGACAAACGCGATTTCTTCGAGATTGAAATTGCCGCTGAGCGAGAAGCCCCGAAGGTAAGCTTTTAATTATTTAGTTCCTGTTGCAGAAAAAGTATTTGTCATTCCCGCCCCGCATCGTGTGCGGGATAAACTCCAGCGGGAATCCGGCTTTTTCACTCTGGACCACTGCTTTCGCAGGGATGACAGTGTCGATTTTTGTTTTCTGCAACAGATATTATTTAGCTTTGCATTTTATTTGAACTCAGCGTGGCACCATCAAACTTTTTTGGGGCGTCCGTAAAAAGCATTGCGCCCTGAAACTTGTTCGGGGGTAAGGATGGCACCCTCAAACCCAGGCCTGAGCTCGTCGAAGGCTTGTTTGGTGGTGGTCTTAGCCGAGCTCTGAGTTACAAACTATGTGGGAACTGATTAGGGCCAACAAGAGAAACTCCATCGTCCTGATGGTGATAATGGCAGCCGTACTATTGCTCCTGGGCTTTGTTATTGGCCTGGGTTTCTTCGGCGCCGAAGGTGGTTTTTTCGGCCTGATGATTGCTTCGGCGATTTGGCTCGTGCTCACCTTAATAAGTTTTTCAAGCGGCGACCAAATCCTTCTGGCCTCAAGCAAAGCCAAACCAGTTACCCATGATGTGCATCCTCAGTTGTTCAATACAGTTGAAGAAATGAAAATCGCTGCAGGCCTGCCTGCTATGCCCAAAATCTATATCATCAACGACCCTGCTCCCAACGCCTTTGCGACCGGCCGAAATCCGCAATCCGCATCGGTCGCCGTAACCGCAGGCCTTTTAGGCCGACTCAACCGTGATGAGCTTCAGGGCGTCATCGCACACGAGATAAGCCATATCCTCAACCGTGACATCCTTTTCGTAACACTCGCCGGCATAATGCTCGGCTCAATTGTTTTACTCTCACAGGTCTTTTTGCGAGGAATGTTCTACAGCTCGATGATGGGTTCGCGACGAAGATATTCATCCGGCGGCAAAGGCGGCGGCCAGGCACAGCTTATTATGATGGTAATTGCAATAGTTGCCGCTATCCTGGCCCCAATAATGGCATACCTGTTATACTTTGCACTATCGAGAAGGCGTGAATACCTTGCCGACGCAGGCGGCGCAAGATTGACTCGTTACCCTGAAGGCCTTGCCAGCGCGCTGGAGAAAATTGCCAACGACCCCTCGCCGCAATTGGCCACTGTGAATAAGGTTACCGCCCCGATGTATATTGCCAATCCTTTCAAAAAAAAGAGGCAGAGAAAATTATCCGACCTTACAAGCACACATCCGCCGATTTCCGAAAGGATAAGAATTCTGCGCAATATGACCCACGGCGCATCTTTCAAAGACTACTCAAACGCCTTTACCAACGTAACGCACACAAAAACAGTTATCCCCCCTACCGCTCTTACCAAAGAGGATATTGCACTGCGAGAGGCTGAAGCCAAAGCCGAAAAAGAGCAGCGCACGGGAACCCAGATGCGCCAGGTCGGTGACATCATGCGAAGGGTAAACCAGTTTATATTCTTAACCTGTCTCTGCGGCCTGAAATTAAAAATACCACCCAATTTCAAAAGCAATAAGATTACCTGCCCACGCTGTAAGAGAAACCTGGACTTACCACCACGATAAGGTTATCATTCAAAACGATGTAAGGAAATCTTTTTGTAGAATTGTCAATGTGAGCAGCCCGTATTAAGGCCAACGAATCAATCTCAAAATTATCACACCGAAGTCCACTTTGCAGAAACTAAAATATACTCCTTATAATCAGCAAAAATCCAAGAATGGCAAAAGGAATACCAACCGGTGCCCCAGCGACCGTCATAGTAAGCGCAATTCCCACTATCATCAATCCCACCCCCAATATTGCCGCCAATACGCGTCCGGTTATGTTCAGCACGAGGGCTAACAAGTCCCACAGTGCCACAAAAGGCCACAAAAACCACGGAACTGTTTTCTTCTTCAAAATAACTGTCCCCATTTAGTCCTGACCAGCTTTTTGTTTTAAACACCCGTCTTCTTTACAGCACGAATCGACTTTCCCAGAAAAAACTCTGCAATCTCTATGACCTACAATTCAAAACTCAACATTAAGGACTAAAAACTAATATTCTCCCCGGCTGTCAGAATCTTCACCTCACACTCCGCCAGCTCGGCAAATTGCTCAGCATCGCTTCGGGTGCCCACAATGTCACCCCAGTGGTATGGTATTGCTTGTCTCGGCTTTATATGCCTGACGGCCTCGGCAGCCTCCTCCGCATTCATTGTGTACGTACCGCCCACCGGTAGCAGCGCTATATCAATATCTTTAAGAGCCTTCATTTCCCCAATCAGGTCCGTATCGCCAGCGTAATAAATCCGCTTCCCCCCAACTTCTATTATAAAGCCTACCCAGTTTTTCGCCTTCGGATGAAACTGTTTATTAGGATTGTACGCAGCCACTCCTCTTACCCGAACTCCTTCCAGTTCAATCATTAAGCCGGGCATTATTGCTTCTCCTGCTTTTCCTTTCGCAACAACATCAGCCGAAGCAATCAGTTTCGTATCCGGCCCGCTAACCTTGGCAATGTCCTGTGGTGAGTAATGGTCTTGGTGACTGTGACTGACAAGCACCAGCGTCGCATCACCAGGCGACTCCTTCAATTTCCACGGGTCGATATATATGACAGTATCTTCATGGCAAATCTTAAAACTCGCATGCCCCAGCCATTGTATTGTAATACCCATAGAGGCCTCCTTTCCCGTCTCTTCTTTTTCTATTGTTTGTGTCGTTTCTGCGATACCCTCCTCTTTCTTGCATCCACAAACAATTGCCCCAAATATTACTGCTAAGATTAATAATTTTAAAACTCTCATTATTCGTTCCTTGTCAATGAACCCGTAAAATAGAAATCACCTCATGGCCAAATAAAAGGCCATCTTCTACTAAGAAGGCCGCCGAATATCCGGCACGCCTCTGCTCTAATATTTGCTCTCTCAGCATCTGCCAGCAGGGGCGTATCAGCTATGAGCTTCTGCACATAAATATCCCTCTCGCTTTCGCTCATATAATTTTCTATTATCCGGCTCAGCTCACCGCTATCAAGGAAGAATCCCCCACACCCGTAACACTCATCCACATTAACTTCTTTGGCACTGCTGTACTTGTGTGCATGCATTGCCATCCCGCATTTTGGGCACTTAAGCGGCCTGCGATTGGCATCATTGACCCGCGGGCTTTTCAATGCCTCTTCAAGCGCCCCGCCGGTACCTTCGTGACTCTCATCCAGCTCTTTCAACTCTCCCCAGTCAAACCATATTCCTTTGCATCCGTTCTTGCACACATCAACTCGTACACCACCAAAATCTTCTTCCACCATCGACTTCCCACACGCTGGACAATCCATATCTCACCTCATATTCTCATATCCCAACAAAAACATCCGAATCTCAAACTATACAATATCAAAGAACCGCCTATGATGAAATCAAAATTACGAAAATTACCTTATTTGTTTCAAAGCAATATTGCTTGCCAACGATTTTAGATTATCATATTGAATTTAAAAATCAATAATCTCAACATTTCATGGTTTAAGAAGAATTTATGCTTTGGATTTTTATATTGGTGTTCGTGGGATTTGTTTTGGTAATTAAAGGAGCAGACCTTCTTGTTGATGGGGCTTGTGCCTTGGCAAGGAAGCTGTCCGTATCCGACCTTATGATTGGTCTGACAGTTGTTGCCTTTGGAACATCATTGCCGGAGCTTGCCGTAAATGTATTCGCCGGTCTAAAGGGAAGTACCGGCATAGCTATCGGCAACATATTGGGAAGTAATATAGCTAACATTCTTCTTATTCTCGGTATCTCAGGGATAATCTACCCTCTTACAGTAACAAAAGGAACGGTCTGGAAAGAGATACCCTTAAGCCTTCTTGCCGCCGTCCTGTTGGGCATTCTGGCCAATGACAGATTTATTGACAACGCTGACATCTCTGCATTAACCCGGACAGATGGTCTAATATTATTGAGCTTTTTTGTAATTTTTATTTACTATACCCTCGGCACAGCCAAACGCATAGAAGGCTCGGAATCCCTGTTTCCTGTAAAAAAACGCAGCATAAAAAAAATTTCCATTATGATTGCCGCCGGACTATTAGTCTTAATTTTGGGCGGTAAATTCGTTGTCGATGGTGCTGTTGAGCTGGCAACTGCGTTTGGAATAAGCCAATCGACAATCGGCTTGACTATTGTTGCTGTCGGCACATCATTGCCGGAGCTGGCAACGTCTGCAATGGCTGCTTACAAAAAAAATCCGGAAATCGCCGTTGGTAATATAGTAGGCTCTAATATCTTTAACATTTTCTTTATCCTTGGTATTAGCCCCCTCATCAGACCCTTGCCGTTTGGGTCTCAAAGTAACGTGGATATTGGGGTTCTGATTCTTGCAAGCGTCTTGTTGTTTCTCTTTATGTTTACAGGGAAAAAACGAAAACTGGACAGATGGGAAGCCGGTTTGTTTCTTGCTATATACACGGCTTATATATGTTTTATAATCCTAAATTAGTTCATTCATTGTAATAATGCAGGTGGTATTATGTTGAAGAACATTTTTTTGTCGTTTATCCCCCTTTTTGTGGCCGTTGATGCAATTGGAGTGCTGCCGATATTTATCTCGATAACCGAAGGCCTGGAAAAGAACGAAAGAGCAAAAGTCATTGTTCAATCCATGCTCACGGCCTCATGCCTGGCGATTGGTTTTATTCTTCTCGGAAAGCTTATTTTCAGGCTGCTCGGCATTACCATAGGTGACTTTATGGTCGCCGGAGGAGCTATACTCTTCTGCCTGGCAATTATCGATATAATCAATCCCGTCAAGAAAAGACGCATCCCGAGCAAAGACCTTGGTGCAGTGCCTCTTGGAACACCGCTGATAGTGGGCCCCGCTGTTCTGACCACTTCTCTGGTAATCGTGTCCCAATATGGGCTCCTGCCAACGATGATATCTGTGATTGCTAACATTCTGGTGGCGGGTTTCGTATTCTCATTGGCTTCTGCACTAATAAAATTCCTGGGGGAAGCCGGCTCAAAAGCTTTGTCCAAAATCACGAGCTTGCTGCTCGCTGCAATTGCGGTAATGCTAATAAGAAAAGGTCTGGAGCAGTTTTTATCTTGACTTAATCATAACTGCCGTTGTCCTTGCTGGCCAAGGACTTCTTTGCACAGCTTCTGCCTCGCCCCCACTTTGTTGTTCTTCACTCGGCATTCTATTGCTCCGGGCACTTAGCTCTCAAAATTATTTTTGTTTCCGCCTTATATGCAATGTTGCCCGCAAAATGCTACTTAAAACCATCAATAAATAAGCAATAAAAAAAGCCCCACCGATTAGTGGGGCGTGTAGTTTTGCACACCCAAACACATCGCGATTCAACTCAGCAGGGACGCACATTCGTTGCTTCGGGTCCCTTCTTACCCTGGACAACCTCGTACTCTACCTCTTGCCCGTCATATAAAGACCGGAATCCTTCTGCTGAAATGTTCGAGTGGTGGACAAACAAATCCTTACCGCCATCGTCGGGAACAATAAAACCGAAACCCTTCCTCTCATTGAACCATTTTACCTTACCTTTATCCAATTTATCTTCTCCTTAGGCTCTCTTACTCAAGCCTGCAATACAAATCCCCTCGTCTTTTTTAGGGGTACACTTCGAGGGACAGAAGGATACTCCTTGACGCAAGAAAGAAAATACTGAACAGACCTGTGACTGTCAACAAAATAACCTAAAAAACTTAAAATCCTTTACTTTGAACAATTTGCTCGGGTCGTAAAAAGAGCGCGTTCGCATTAACTTTCCTTATTGAGTTTGCTGAGACATGCTAAATAACAAGCAAACAGAGTTTACAGTCTTATTTTAAGGCAATCTCTTATAAAGCAGCAGTCGGTGTTGCCACACTGACCGTCTGACCTTCCAAAACACGGCGAGTACCCTTCTGCCACCTGGATAGCGTGGATAAGTTCCGGCTTCTTCATTGTCCCTGGGATTATCCCGAGAGATTGAGCCTTCATTCTTATCTCAGGCATACCCATAGGCTTTTCTGTAACATTTTTCTTTGCGACTTTTGTTGCAGGCATTGTTTATCTCCTTTTATTTTTCTTAGTCTGGCTTGTGCCCCCATAATTCTCACTTAACAATATCCAAAATCTTTACTAATTCCTTATCATACCACCGACTCACTAAGCCTATCTTCCAACTTTCTCAGCCAAGTATCCGGCTCATATATTTTCGACTATTTTTGCAGGTACCACCAAAAAAATGTGTCCAAAAAACAAGCATTTTAGGGATTTTTCTCACATTTTTGCAAATTTTCACTCATTTTTACACCCTATTTTCAATCAATCCGGGCATTTGTCTTGAAATCCCCCTTGCCTATTTATGCTATATGTCCTATTTTGACATATGCTTAGCGTGCATCTATAGAAAAATCGCCCTGCAAATTTTCTATTTCACCTATCTTGAACGGCCGATAGCTCGGTATCAGCCAAAAAACTCACCTTCAAATCACCTTCCTCATCTTATCGGAACTTGCCATACGCCCCCTGCCAATCCGGTCCTATAAGCTCAAGTTACCCATCGAAAAATGCCTATTTTCTGTTATTCTTGCCGGTTTTTCGATTGTGCTATAATCAAAAGTAGGGTAGAAATTAGGCGTATCAGAAAAAGTGAAAAATAGCCTGTAACATTTTGATTTGAAAGGAATTAGACAATGTTAAAGATAGGAATGATTGGGGCTGGTTTCGTGGCCGGATTCCACGAAAAGGCTTTGTGTTCGGTCCGGGGCGTCGAATTAACCGGTGTTTACGCACCCGAGGGCGCAGAGGCCCTTGCCAAACGTTCACAGACCGATGGCCTGGGCAATACCCAAGTTTTCAAGAACATTGCAAAACTCTGTGGTGCTGTTGACGTGGTCTGCATCTTTGCCCCTAACTTTGCCCGCCTCGAAATAATGCGTAATATAGCCAAGGCTCTCGAAGGTGGTGCCGAAATCAAGGGAATCATCTGCGAGAAACCTCTGGCCCGGAACCTCCAGGAAGCTAACGAAATGGTAAGAACGGCCAAGGCACTCGGTGTGCCCAACGCTTACTTCGAAAACCAGATTCACATGCCCTCAGTAGTTGAGGCTCAGCGTCAGCTTGCAGCAGTGGAACAGAACATGGGTTCTGTGCATCTGGCCCGCAGCGCAGAAGAGCACGGTGGACCGCACGAGCCGTGGTTCTGGGACCCGACAAGGCAGGGAGGCGGTGTCTGCTGTGATATGGGTTGCCACAGTATAGCCGTCGGGATGTATATGCTGACACCCAGCGGCAAGCCGCTTGACTACCTTACGCCTGTTTCAGCTACTGCCAGTATGGCCCTGCTCAAGTGGGGCAAAGAGCCGTGGATTAGCCGGCTTAAGGAAAGAGGAGTGGACTACACAGCCACACCTGCCGAGGACTATTCAAATGTTATCATAGAGTTCAGGGACCCCGAGACGGGGAATCGCGGTGTAGCTCAGGCCACAAATTCCTGGATGTACGATGCACCCGGCCTAAGACTCCTTATGGAAGCCTTCGGTCCGGGTTATTCGTACACCGTTAACTCACTGCAGTCACCGACGGGCCTGTTTATCAGTGACGCGGCTGCCACTGCCGTTGCGGATAGTGAGCTTGCCCTTGAGAAGTCGCAAGCAAGTCGCGGGGCTTTGCTTCTCCATCACAATGAGCCAGACCTGTACGGCTATATAACGGAGTGGCGGAATGCGATATCGGCCTTTGAACAAGGCAAAAACGCTCTGCTTGATTTCGAATACGGTCGGCTAATCACGATGCTTGTTATGGCTGGGTATATGGCCCACGAAAAGAAAATGACAATTGACCTGACAAATTCAGCGGTGCTTGCAGAGCTGGATAGCTATGTTCCCTTGATTCAACAGGGCAAAGGAGCTGAAGTCCTCCGAGGCGTCTGAATCTTTAGGAGCGATAGGATTCTAATAACGTGCAGATTAGTCAGGAGGAGAACAGTTATCGTCTGTATCGTTTTGTCAGAAGAATTCGCCTTATTGCTTGCATAAACGGGATTAAGCAGTTAAAATTATTATATAACCTTGATGATGTAGGTGGGCGGAACTGATATGTGAATTCTCACTTTAAAAGGCATTCACCTTGCATTTGACATATTCAGTGATTGCCCGTAAACGCTTTAAGTCAGTATTTACTTACAGGCAAAAACATATGCTTTCGCGAGGAGAAAATACGATGCAAAGAAAAAAAATTCACCCCCTTAGAAATTAAGATTCCTGACAAGGAAAACGGAAGACTTTCCGAAAGACACGGGGAAAGAGACTTCCGGCGACAACACCGGGAGTTTTCTCCGAAAGGAGTCCTTAGGACTAACGGGGTTCACACTAATCGAGCTGTAAGTTGTCATTGCCGTTATTGCGCTTCTGCTGGCCATCCTGATACCGGCCCTTAACAAAGCCAGGGAGCTTGGGCAGGGAGCGGCCTGTAAGGGAAATCTGAAATGCTATACACTCGCGGTGCAAATGTACGCCCAAGATAACGATGACAGGTTTTGTGACCCGGACTTCTGCTATTTTTCACAAAGTGCTCGTTACCCTGTGGAGTCAGGAGTAGGAGGAAGTAATCACCTCCACCTTCGTTGGTGCAACGGCGATTTGTATCTTCAGAGTCATCCGGAATACGGCGGTTCACTGTATCCATATATGAAAGACGCGAGGGCTTTCATCCGTCCAACTTACGCCCGCTTAACCATCAGAGGTTCTCAGTACCAATTTTATATGGCTGATGGTGACACGATTAAAAACTATAAGCCCTGGTACAACTACACGATGAACGCATATCTCGGCCCAATAGATACACCCAGAGGTCAGGCGCTTAAAGGAGTCAGGGTAGAGAAGCTAACGCAGGTAAAACGCCCGGGCGAGACATTCTCTTTCACCGAAGAAAGTGCTCTTGTGGACACCCGATATAACGCTTCGGGGCTCAACGATACATTCATGATTCCAGGTGATAAAAGTATGGCCGAAGGTTGGTTAAAAGCGTTGGCGGGAGCCCTTGGCTTGTTAAACCCGGTCCGGAAGGAGTGGGCCAATTCTGAGATGTTATCGCAGGTTCCCATAACGCACCATCCGGCAACAAGTTGGGCGGAAAAGGGCATTGCGCTCTCATATATGGGCATGTTGCTGCTCATACACGCGCAGAAACGTTTCCATTAGCTTGGCCACGCTGATTCAGCAATTCCTCTATAATCTTTACAAGCGAAAAGCAATTCGACAAGCCACCCAAAAAATAGCACATCAGCGAAAAGAACAATCTCGCTGAGAAAATGCCCGACAAAGCCGCCGAACTGCACAAGATGTTAGAGGTCTGGCGAAAAGACGTGGACGCACAAATGCCCACACCTAATCCTGACTATAATCCAGGCGAAAGTATGGCTGCAACCCAGTTGTCTGGGTCATCGCCGTAATCGGCGCTGGTTTTGCGCGTCAACGATTTGCCGCCGCCGTCCGGTGCACTCGGCCAGAGGTCAACGCCGCCGGGACAATCCTCAGGATGAATCCCGCCCCTCGAAGAGGGGTCGGGATGAAAACCATCGCTATAACCAACCCTGTCAACGCGAATATAATAACGTGTTCCAAATTCATCCACGTCACCGGGCATCG
>JBAQFY010000100.1:0-16485 GCA_049287505.1 Sedimentisphaerales bacterium
TCCGGCAGGATAAATACAAATGATGAGCCGGTTTACATTGGCGAAAATTCAGAAAGAACCGTGCGTTACTGGGACGGCTTGATAGACGACGTTCGCATTTACAACTATGCTCTTGGTAAAGACGAGATTACAGCGCTTTACAACGAAGGTAAGTAGAAATAGCAAGTGAAAAGCAAAGTTACAATCGATGCCGGTTATAACCAATTGCGGTGGGTGGTATTACTGCTCGCGATAGCGGTAATACTGCCCACCGTGTGTCTGCTTTGGTTTATGAGCCAGGCGGTCAAGAACGAGCGTCTGGCGGTCAGGCAAAAACTGTCCGATGTTTACAAGCAGCGGCTGGATATATTAAGCAAAAGGGTTGATGACCTTTGGTCGGGTCGAATAGGATTAATCGAACAAGAAGCGACGATAAAGCGTCAGCCTGTTGAGATGTTCAGCTTGCTTGCAGGCCGAGACATTGGAACCGGCGGTTCTCCGCAAGGAGTCCTTAGGACAAAAATATGTAACGCTATTATTATTTACGACAGTAACGGAAAGCCGGTTTATCCGATTGCCGGAGATGGCGAATACAGGGGTGAGCTTTCGGAGCAGTTCAACGAAGCATGGAATATTGAATTTGCTGAAAAGGATTTATCCCAAGCGATAAGATTGTATGAACAAATCGTCGAATCCCCCGTTGATGACTATACCCGTTATAGTGCTTTAGTGGGCAAGGTCCGTTGCTTGAGAAAATTGGGGGAAGTTGAAAAGGCCGTTGAGCTGTGCCACGAGATGGCTTATGGACAAACTACCGAAAGCACAAGCTCATCCTCCGTAGCTTTGATAGCCCGAGCGAGGATTTTGCTCGTAAGGCTGAAGAGTAAAACCAAAGATGGTCTCAAGCAGTCGGATTTGCAGAATCTGATTGGTTCTGCTATCAATTACACTCCCGGCAGCGGTTACGGTTTTTTGCTAATGCCATCGGGGACGAGGATTTTTCTTCTGCGCAGAGTGCTTGAAATTGTAGAAAATAGCGAATGGACCGAAGAGCTAAAACCGCAGGTTCTAAGAGCAAAAGAGTTACTTTCAGCCGAAGAGCTGGCCGCCGCTGTTCTTGACAAGTATTATACCGGTGCGGTACCGGAAACCTGGTCTGAAGATGATGCACTCAAACTGGTATCATTACTGCGTGCAACGCTGGATACAATTGAAGGAGTTGATTGGAAATGGACGGAACAAATCACCGAACAAATGAAACGGCAAATATCAACGCTATTAGCTTCTTATCAGAAAGGGAAAATGTTTCCTGCTGCACTTGGCCGGCCTGTATTTGCCACGCTATTTCAGTCGTGGCCCGAAGATAGTTTTCGCAGGCTGGAATTGCCGGAAGAGGCCTTTGGGATGTATCACAACTCCGGGGGCAAGACATACTTATTGTTACAGAAGGCAAAGGAGCTCGGTTCTGATTTCGAATTACGTGGAGATGACCTCGAAGAGCTTGGCATTTCTTACAGGATAACAGACAATTTTGGTACGTATGCCTGCGGTTTGGAAAATCCGGGAACAGCGGCTTTTCTGAAAGCGCCGTTAGGAAAATTCTTTCCAGGCTGGGATGTTGAAATTCATTTTAAGGATGTTGATATCTTCGAAACAACAGCCGGCAGACAAGAAGTCATGTATATGTTGACCGGACTGCTGGCTATTGCCGTGATGATTTCGGCCGGTTCGCTGGCCACCAAGGTCGTAGGAAAACAGATAAGGATGAACAAACTAAAAAACGATTTCATTGCTACTGTTTCACACGAATTGAAAACACCCTTGGCCTCGATGCGCGTGTTGGTCGATACTCTGTTGGAAGGCAGCTACCGAGACCAGCAGCAAGTTACCGAATATCTGCAGCTTGTTTCAAAAGAAAATGAAAGGCTTACCGGATTGATTGATAATTTTCTTAGCTTTTCAAGAATGGAGCGAAACAAGCATGCCTTTGTTATGGTCAACACAAGCCCTGTCGCAATTGCCCGTCATGCCGCAGAGGCGGTCAAAACCAAATTCAGCAAGGGGAAATGCAAGCTTGAAGTTAATATCTCTGAGGATTTACCGGATGTGCTGGCCGACCAGGATGCAATGGTAACGGTGCTTGTAAACCTGCTGGACAATGCGTACAAATATTCTTATGATAACAAGCAGATTGAGCTGAGAGCTTTCAGCAAGGATGGTTCGGTTTGTTTTTCTGTTTCCGATAAGGGTATAGGTATGTCGCGCAGGTCCGCCAGGAAGATATTTAACAGGTTTTACCAGATTGACCGCAGTCTCTCACGACATGCCGAAGGCTGTGGATTGGGTCTAAGCATCGCTAAATTTATCGTAGATGCCCACAAAGGCATAATTACCATTGACAGTAAACCCGGCGAAGGAAGTACCTTCACGGTAAGATTACCGGCTCGTAATTAGACCTTAGCAAGGAAGGATTACTTAAAATGAGAAGCGTGCTGATTATTGAAGACAACGAGGCCATGCTGCGGGCTCTGGAGGACAACTTCGAGTTAAAGGGCTACCGCGTCAAGATTGCTCGAGATGGTGAACAGGGCCTTAATGCTGCACTGACTGAGAACCCCGACCTGATTATACTCGATATTATGCTGCCCAAAATGAACGGCTATGAAATATGCAGCCAGGTCCGCAAAAAGAATCTTGATATGCCCATAATCATGCTGACCGCCAAGGACCAGGAATCCGACGTTATTCTTGGGCTGAATCTGGGTGCGGACGACTATGTTACTAAACCGTTCAGTATAAAAGAGCTATTAGCCAGGGCCGAAGCGTTTATGCGACGCAGAGGTGAAGAGGAGCCTGAAGTTTATGAATTCGGCGATTGCCGGCTTGATACTGTCGCGGGCACCCTTATGCGCAACGGCAATGAAGTAAAGATTACACCCGGGGAATTTAAAATGCTGCATCTGTTTCTGAGAAAGGCCGGATGCACCCTGACCTGCGACGAAATACGCAACACCGTGTGGGGTTATTCCCGCTTTATTACTTTACGGAATATTGACAATACCGTCACTGCGCTGAGGAACAAAGTCGAGCCCGACCCGAATAACCCAACATTTATTCATACTGTAGAAGTTATCGGATACAAATTTAAATTGCCCGAACAAAATGGAAACGGTTCTGATAGTTGAAGACGATGCTACAATGCTGCGGGGCTTGAAGGATAACTTCGAGTTCAAGGGCTATCGCGTACTTACCGCGGCCGATGGTGAGGCGGGATTAAATGCCGCTCTAAATAAAAAGCCTGACTTGATTATTCTCGATATTATGCTGCCGGAGATAAACGGCTATGAAGTGTGCAGGTTAATCCGTAAGGAAAATCTTAATATGCCAATAATAATGCTGACCGCCAAGGGTGAGGAATCGGATATAATATTGGGGCTGAATCTCGGCGCCGATGACTATGTTACTAAGCCCTTCAGTATCAAAGAGCTTCTTGCCCGTTCAGAAGCGTTCCTCAGGCGAAGCAGACAAACCGAACAAGATATTTACGAGTTTGGGGACTGCCGGCTTGATATTCCCGCCAGAAAACTTACTCGCAAGGGAAATGAAATTAAACTCTCACCAAAAGAGTTCAGTTTATTGGAATTTTTTGTCAAGAAGCCGGGCCGGGCACTTACCCGTGATGAGATACTGAATATGGTTTGGGGTTATGACAGCTATATCGGGTCCCGGAGCATCGACCGTTTCGTTACCACACTGCGTAACAAAATAGAGCCGGACCCGCACAACCCGATGTTTATTCATACGATACGCGAGATAGGGTACAAATTCGAGCCTCCTGAGTAAAGTACTCACCATTCCGCTGCTTTTATGGCATCGGAAAGTTTGAGTGTGCCTTCGTATAAGCTTCGGCCGATTATTACCGCTTCGGGGCTGAATTCAGCCAGCTTCCTGATGTCTTCTATAGTGTTTACGCCGCCGGAAGCTACGACGGGGACATCTACCGCCTCGACAAGTGCTTTTGTTCTCTCGAGGTTTGGCCCTGTCATCATACCGTCTTTGCTGATGTCGGTGTATATTATCGCCGCCAAAGGTAACCGGGCGGCTTCCGTGGCGAACTCCAATAAATTATGGGGGCTGTCTTGCGTCCAGCCGTGAGTTGCGACCTTTGACCCCCGGGCGTCGAGACCGAGCACAATTTTACCGCTGAACTTCTCCGCCATTTCGCTGAACCATTCGAAGTCACTAACTGCTCTGGTGCCGATTATTACCCTTTCGAGTCCTATATCGAGCAGTTGTTTTATGGCCTCTTCGTCGCGAAGTCCGCCGCCGACTTCGATTTTGAACAGTCCCAGCTTTGCTATCGCCGATATCGCATCGGTATTGACCGGCCGGCCGAGCCTGGCCCCATCCAGATCTACAATGTGCAGCCATTTTGCACCGGCTGAGCTGAATTCACGGGCCTGTTTTACAGGGTCGTCCTCGTAGTTTATCTGGCGGTCATACCGGCCCTGGATAAGTCTTACACATTTTCCGTCCCGCAGGTCAATTGCCGGTATTATATACATTTCAAGTCCTTAAAATCCTTATAAGAATTCACGATTTAAATAAAGATAATAGATATTAACCATTATTGCTACCATTTTGCTCTCATAAAATTGAATTGCGTCCCTATTAAACTATGCTGGTGTCCCCACCCGAGCGCGGGAGTGTTCCGGCCCAGTGCCACAGTCGTTAGACAAAGTGAGAATACGACCAAGACTAAGATTCTATTGTTTTTCGCTGCCATAGACCTTTTTCCTACCGACCAAATTGGAGTCATTGGGTTTGGGTAGATATTCTTTGAGTTCAACCCAGTAGATGTCACCCTCATCGCGACCCAGACCCAGATTCCATCCGGTACTGCGGGTGAAGAACATGTATTTCTTGTCCGGAGAGATTCTTGCTCCGAATTCATAATACCCGGAATTAATTCGAGGGCCCATATTCCGGGGTTTGGTCCAGGTACCATCCGGCTGTCGCAGGGTTAGGTACAGGTCCGTTTCCGTTCCGTCCAGTGCTCCCGGTCGAATGGAGTAGAATACCATAAAGGACTCATCCGGGGCAATTCCCGGATAGCAGCCTTTTAAGTTGCCCTTCTCCACCGGGATCTTTATAGCCCGAGGCCATGTGTTGCCCACAAAAGGGGCAACCCGAAAACGGCCTCGGCCGGCAGTAAAATAGATACTGTTATCCGCTGCCACAGAGAATCCACCATACGCCCCCGAGGAACTGAAGGGGGGGCCTAATTCCTGCGGCAAAGACCATCCCTGGGACGTGCGCATGCATCGATGAAGACTGTAGCGTTTGGACGGATCGTAGCTGTACGTGAAGTAGATACCATTGGCATCCGGAGACAGACAGCACGACCAGGTCCTGTATGGAATGCTTTCTATACGCTTAGGCGTTGTCCAGCCCTGGTCCGTGTTTTCTGTGATATAAACATACCCAAGCCGGTTAAAACAAAAGGTGTTACCATCTGCCGAGAAGTGCCCATGGGTTTCACTCTGGTATGGCCGTGTATCACAGATCAGTCCCGGGGCAAAGACCTGAGCGATAGGGCCGGGCGGAGTCTGTCCCAAATAAGGTCCCACAGCAAACGGTTTCGCGAACACCTGGATAGAACCTACTGCTAAAAAAGCCACAAGCCAAACAATTTTTTTCATTGTCTGTTTCATAATATATCTCCTTTTCACTCGCCTGATATTCCTTCAAGCTATCTATAGGATTCGGGTAAATATTCCTTGAGTTCTACCCAATAAATGTCAGCAGTATCGGTAGCGCGATTCAGATTCCACCCGTTACTGCGGTCGAAGAACATGTATTTCTTGTCCGGGGAGATTCTCGCTCCGTGCTCATAATACCCGGAATTAATTCGAGGACCCATATTCCGGGATTTGGTCCAGGTACCATCCGGCCGTCGCAGGGTTAGGTACAGGTCCGTTTCCGTTCCGCTCAGTGCTCCCGGTCTAATGGAGTAGAATACCATAAAGGACGCATCCGGGGCAATTCCCGGACAGCAACCTTTTAGGTTGCCCTTCTCCACAGGGATCTTTATAACCTGAGGCCAGGCGTTGCCCACAAAAGGGGCAACTCGAAAACGGCCTCGGCCGGCAGTAAAGTAGATACTGTTATCCCCTGCCACGGAGAATCCACCATACGCCCCCGAAGAGCTGAAGGGGGGGCCTAATTCCTGCGGCAAAGACCATCCCTGGCTCGTGCGCATACAGCGATGAAGACTGTAGCGTTTGGACGGATCGTAGCTGTATATGAAGTAGATACTATTGGCATCCGGAGACAGACAGACCGACCCGGTCCTGTATGGAATGCTTTCTATACGCTTAGGTGCTGTCCAGCCCTGGTCCGTGTTTTCTGTGATATAAACATACCCACGCCGGAAAAAACAAAAGCTGTTGCCATCCGCAGAGAATTGGCCTGGGGATTCCCACTGGTGTGGCCGCATATCGCAGATCAGTCCCGGGGCAAAGACCTGAGGTATAGGGCCAGGTGGAGTCTGTCCCAAATATGGCCCCTTGGCAAAGGGCTTTCCGAACACCGGGATAGAACTTATTCCTAAAAAAGCCACAAGCCAAACCTTTTTTTTCATTGTCTGCTTCATAACATATCTCCTTTTCACTCGCTTGATATTCCTTCAGGCTATCTATAGGATTCGGGTAGATATTCCTTGAGTTCAACCCAGCAGATATCCGAATGCACGCTGTAAATTCTTGGATCCCAGCCGCTACTGCGGTTGAAGAACATGTATTTCTTATCCGGCGAAATTCTCGCTCCGTGTTCATAATACCCGGTATTAATTCCGGGACCCATGTTCCGAGGTATGGTCCAGGTACCATCCGGCCGACGCAGAGTAAGGTACAGGTTCGTCTCCGTCCCGCCCACTGCTCCCGGTTTAATGGAGTAGAACACCATGAATGACTCATCCGGGGCAATCCCTGGAGAGCATGTTCGTAAGGGTGT
Source organism: Sedimentisphaerales bacterium (assembly GCA_049287505.1). Classification (GTDB taxonomy): domain Bacteria; phylum Planctomycetota; class Phycisphaerae; order Sedimentisphaerales; family Anaerobacaceae; genus NIOZ-UU13. Next base: position 6,994 of record JBAQFY010000100.1, read on the forward strand.
GTGATTCAAAGTAATAGGTATGGCCCGGCTCCAAGTATTGCCCACAAAAGGGACGACCCATATCCAGCTTCCTCCATCCCACCTATTGCGTCCGGAACAAAGGTAGATATTATTATTCGCTGCTATAGAACATGAAATTTCCTTGTCCGGAGAACTAAATGGTGGTCCAAGTTGCTCCGGCTTGGCCCATCCGCGTGCTGTTCGATTGCAGCGATATAGATCGCGTTTGAACTCCGGTTTCAACAAGGCTCTCGTAAAGAAAATACTATTGGCATCAGGAGACAAACAGGCCGACCAGGGCGAATACACATTCGCTGGAATACTTCTTATAAGCTCAGGAGTTGTCCAGCCCTGGTCCGTGTTTTCTGTAATGAAAATACCACTGACCCGTTGAAAACAAAAGGTGTTGCAATCCGCAGAGAAGGTCCCGTTTGCTTCCCACCGGCGTGGTTCGGCATGACAGATGAGTCCGGGGGCAAAGACCTTAGCGATAGGCCCCGGCGGAGTCTGTCCCAGATAAGGTCCCTCGGCAAACGGTTCAGCAAATGCCTGTACGCATCCGGCCCAAACTATGGTCACAATCCAATACCTTGTATTCCATTTTGGTTTCATAGACAATCTCCTTTCACGAGTAGAAAACTACTGGCTATGTCTATTTTAATCATCCCGCTAAAAGAGATTTGTTTCAGAAGAAATGGATTAAGGTTCTGTTCGTTGGATGCGTGCCCGGACTGAGAGGAATTCGACTCCGTGGTGGCGACCGTAGCGGTCAAAGATTCCCAACACGCGCACCGCCCTCGGTTCAAAGGGCACATCCAATCCGTCCAGGTCGAAGTCGATGATGTGTTCGTTCCGGCAGAGACCCATGCGCAGGCACTGTGGTGGAGGCAACTCGAACAACTGGCCGCTGCCGTCCGTCAAAAAAACCCGGATGGTACCACGGCAGCCCCACTCGCGTAGCAGAAGATCCGGACCGGAACCATCACGAATCGGTCCGTCAAAGCCGAGTTCGATCCAATGGCCCTTGGACAACACCAGGCCCATACGCGGCTGGTTCACCAGATCGATACGGAGTTGATCCGTTGGCACTTGTTGCACCGGTGTTTGGGGACGGTCCTGATCTATAACCAGAAAGCCGTTTCTATCAGGGTCGTGCGCTTCAATTATTCTGGATGGGTCCACAAATTCTTCGTTATCAAATAGTGGATACAGGTGGGCGTAAAGTTCCTTGACGCCTATTTTTGAGCTGGGTTCTGGTTTAATCATACTGGCCGTGAAACCGGCAATCAGCAATACACAGGCCCCGATTAACGCCGTTTTAACAGTCAGCAGACCCGCTAAGCTAATGCCCAATCCTGTCTCCAGGGAGCTGGCCAAAACCACTTCTCCAGCAACCGCTTTCTTCCCATTTTGCACGGTCAGGTCGGCAAAAATGGTCAGAGCGGCAAGCAGGGAATCACGTTTAAAACCGTGTCGTTCCAGCTGGCTTTTCAGCGAGTGTTTGGCCCGGAAGAACAACAGCCGGGCCTTGAGTTCACTGCCGCCCATTATTCCGGCAATCTGGCCATAGGACAGGTTGTCATAACAGCGCAGGACCAGAATATTGCGGTATTTGAACCTAATGGCCTGCATGGCACCCATCACCGCGTATCTGATCTCTTTACGAATAACGGTATTCAAGGCATTGCTGTCATCGGCTACATAGGACTCGAGTACAGAGTCGTCCGAGGTTGTTTTTTGGGCCAAACGCCGGGCGCCCTGGAGCCGGAAATGGTGCTGTACCTTACCGAGGGCGGTGCGGAAAATCCAGCCCCAGAAACCATTGACATGGGGCACCTCAAGCTGAGGAAGGGTTTTTATCATCTCCAGGACCGTCTCCTGAGTCAGGTCCTGGGTCAGATGGTAGTCAAAGGTCAGACGGTAGATATACGTATGGACCTTCTGCCGGACCTGTTCGGCCACAGCCGAAAGACTCTGCATATTTCCGGCTTGTGCCTGCCGGATCATCTGGATATTCAACTCTTTCGCCATTGGCTGTCTATTTATATCATCCCGGCAAACCGGATATGTTTCAGAAAAAACCTAATCGTTGCATAGTCTCAGATTTTCCATTTACACTTCACAGAAACCTTCCAGCACATTTGACGTCCCATCTCATGGAGGAACTTCAACAATACCCACCGGAATTTCCCATATGCACTTTACTGAAACACTCCTGCGAGTTTCGAGTCTCATAATAACGCAATGACATCTCATTGTCAAAAATATTCTGGTGTAATCAGCGAGATTTCTTGCGAAAAACGCCAATGAAATCGAGTAAATACGTCGAAAATCGAGCCTCAGAGCATCCTTGCGTGCTTCACCCATAGGATTCTCCCGTAAAGAATGGTCGAAACTGGCGTGCGTAGTCTCCATAGGCTTTATACTATGAGATTACAGTTCATTTGTCACGCACCACTTGGGAAATCCGGGGATAAAGTATTTTCACTTTGGCTTATCACCAACAAGCGGCCGAATCTTATCTACAGTGAAATACACCAGGTGCTTAGGTGTTTCGTCGGGACTACGGCTTTTCGAATGCTGCTGTTTTATCTCTTTTATGCGTTGGGGGTTTTTCTCCTCACCGGTTTTAGTCAGATATAGCCTCGTGCCGGCGTAACCTTCGCCCTTTTCGACAAATAAATAAGCGGCTTTCGGATTAGATTGCACGTTTGCATAGCTCAGACGTTCTAACATGCTGAATGCGATGGTTTTCTCATCTATAATATACGGCCGGGCATAAATGGCGATATCGACGTTGCCGCCCGAATCGCTTGTAGCTAAAACCCCTGTACCTTTAACGCTTTCAAAATAATCAGCCAGATTCATAATTTTCTTCTTTTGCCGTAAGGCATCCGCCGAAAGGCGTCCCTTTCGGGACTGCGGAGAGCTTTAATGGCCTTTAAGGCCTTTTTAACATCGACATACTTGAATTCAAAACCGGCGTCCAGAAGTCTTTTCGGCAGAACCCTTTGTCCGGACAAAAGCATCTCACCAGCCATTTCACCCAAAACCAGCCGCAAAATAAATCCTGGGAAAAACAGCCAGGATGGTCGTCTTATAACCCACCCCAATTTTCTACAGAATTTTTTCATTGTTACCGGCTGCGGTGAGGTCAGGTTGAAAACACCTTTAAGATTTTCATTTTCCATCAGGAATTTTATTGCCGCGACTTCGTCTTCAAGACTAATCCACGAAAACCATTGTCTGCCGCTGCCGGGATGCCCGCCGAGAAAAAACCTAAACGGCCTCATTATTCCCGGAAGGGCCCCACCGTCACTTCCCAGAACCACGCCTGTGCGTATGACTACACATCTAACACCTGTTGCCTCGATTTGGTTAGCGATGATTTCAGATTTGCAGCACACATCAGCGAGAAATCCCTTACCCGCAGGCGAGGTCTCATCCAACCGTTTGTCACCGCAAGAGCCATAATAACCGATGGCCGAAGCCTGAATTACGACAGCCGGCTTTTTGTCCACCTGCTTAATTATTTCCAGCACTGCTCTGGAACTATCCAGCCTGCTGTGAAGTATGCCGGCCTTTTTCGATTTGTTCCACCGGCCGGAAGCAACGTTTTCGCCGGCCAGATTGATAATGGCAAAAGCCCCGTCCGCCTGCCGAATCCAGGTTCCGGTTGTTCTTCCGTCCCATTCGACAACTTTAGCCAAGTCACCCACCGATTTGGCAGCTCTGTTTGAGTCACGCGACAATGCAATGATTTCATAATCTTTATGAAGCTCTCTGCACAATGCCCTGCCTATGAAGCCGGTCGCACCTGTTATCACTACTCGCATAACATACCTTTACAATTTTTTCTCAAGAGACCGGATGTTCTTCACGGTTTCCAGTAAAACTTATCAAATCAGACCCTGCTGCTTACATATCCAGCTAAAATTGTTCCGCAACCAGTCTCTATATTCATACGTGGACTGCTTTATACAATTATCAAAAAATCAGGTTGCTTTGACAAAATCCGGCGTTACACTATACTTGCTAACGGTTTTCAATAACAAGAATTTTTTTTAATTGGGAGGTCTAACTATGAACGTGACAAAGCTTTTTACAAGTACGGCGTTCAGAAGATTTGCTCTACCGACAAAATCCATTCGAACAGTTATTTTGGGGATCCTGGCGATGTTTTTAGTAACATTAAGTTCCTGCCCGCTGCGACGCAACGCGGCGAGTGCTTTGGATAACAATTCATCCTCCTCTCGAAGAGAAAAAATACCCGTTATTTTTGATACGGACATCTGTGATGATATTGACGATACGTGGGCGCTGTCTCTGCTTGTTCAATCGCCGGAATTCGATGTTAAATTGATTACAACCGCGGTACGTAATACCCCATCAAAGGCAAAGGTTGTGGCCAAGTTCCTGGAAACCGTCGGCAGGACAGATATACCCATCGGCATTGGAGTGCAACATAATGAAGCCGGCCATAGGCAACAAGCATGGATAAAAGATTACGAGCTCTCATCATACCCCGGCACTATCTACGAAGATGGTGTGCAGGCCTTGGTTGATACTATAATGAATTCTCGCAGGCCGATAAAAGTAGTTGCCGTAGGCCCCCTGCCCAATATCGCCGCTGCACTTGAGCGCGAGCCGCGGATAGCCGAAAAAGCGGAATTTGTCGGAATGGACGGCAGTATATACCGAGGATACGGCGGTAATCCAAAACCAAGCGCCGAATATAATGTAGAGGCTTTCGTAAAAGAGTCACAGAAGGTCTTTACAGCACCCTGGAATATGACAATTACCCCTCTGGATACGTGCGGTATAGTTAATCTTAAAGGCCAAAAGTATCAAAAAGTCCTGAAAAGAAACAGCCCTTTAACGCGAGCGTTGATAGAAAACTATCGAGCGTGGTATAGACAGGGCATACTGAATGAAAATAAGGATTTGAGCGAGGCAGAGGTCAATAAGAGGGTCGAAGAAAAGCTCAATTCGAGCAGCACAACACTTTTCGATACGGTCGGCGTTTATTTAGCTATGTCAACCGAGCTGGTTAAGATGGAAAAGCTCGGAATTAAGGTTACCGACGATGGGTACACGAGAATCGACGAAAACGCCAAAGTGATTAACTGTGCCACCGAGTGGAAAGATTTAGGTGCCTTCGAGGATTTCCTGGTCGATAGATTAACGAAATAAGAGATTTGTATAGAGCTATTTTAATCAAAGAACATTCTGGCTAAGGACTTAAAATCAAACAAGACAAACCAACAATTATTGTAGTCGGCAGCTCCAATATGGACTTGGTGGTAAAATCGCCAAGGCTCCCCACTGTCGGAGAGACTATTCTGGGTGAAGATTTCATAATGACCCCCGGCGGTAAAGGTGCAAACCAGGCGGTGGCGGCTGCAAAATTAGGGGCGGAGGTTTATTTTATAGCCAAATTAGGTAACGATATATTCGCAGAGCAGTCTTTGAAAAACTTTAAAAAAGAGGGCGTCAACACGAAATATATTATCCAAACCAACGAAGCTCCATCCGGAGTGGCTCTGATTACCGTTGATAATGCCGGCAATAATGTAATCGTGGTGGCTCCGGGCGCGAATCAAATGCTGTCCCCAAATGATGTTAAAAAAGCTGAGTCAGATATAACTTTATCAGGTGCGTTGGTTGCCCAGCTCGAAATCCCGTTGGAGACAGTCGAATTCGCCGCTCAGTTAGCAAACGACTCCGGCGTGCCTTTTATCCTGGACCCGGCCCCGGCCCAAAAGCTTCGTCCAGAGCTTCTTAAAATGGTAGATGTATTAACGCCAAATGAAACGGAAGCCCGGATTCTCACCGGCGTAGAAGTAACGTCTAATAGAGATTCCGCCCGCACGGCAGCAAAGAAATTATTAGAATACGGCGTGAAGTCAGTTATTTTAACTATGGGGGCAAATGGTTTTTTGTTGGCCGACGATGACAAAATGGAATTTGTCCCCGCTGTAAAGGTAAATGCCATCGATGCCACAGCGGCGGGAGACGCTTTCACGGGGTCTGTAGGCGTAGGTATAGCTCAGGGAAAAACATTGCACAATGCCGCTTCGTTTGCCAATTATGTGGCGGCCCTTTCCGTTACCAAAATGGGGGCACAATCTTCAATGCCCACCAGAGAAGCGGTAGAAAGTTTTATGAAATAGTGCTTTGTCACAGATGATTTGATGAGTTGTCATTCCGAGCGGAGCGCAGCGGAGTCGAGGAATCTGTTTTAATAGACCCCTCGACCCTTCGACTACGCTCAGGGCAAGCTTGTTTTCGCTCGGGGTGACAACCTTACATAAAAAAAGCAATCCATCAATACAACTGTGACAGAATAATAGCCAGCTAAAGGAGTGAACGATGCGAAAGTATAATGTGTCAATTATTATAACTATTCTTCTCTTCTGTGCCGTGATTTTATCCATTCTGCCGGTAGGTTGTAAGCAGCGCAAGGCGGACAAGCCGAGAATTGCATTGATAATGAAGTCTCTGGCCAACGAGTTTTTCAAGACGATGGAGGAAGGCGCCCGCTCGCACCATAACGAGCACGAGGACGAGTACGAGCTTACGGTAGTCGGCATAAAGGACGAACAGGATGTAGCCAGGCAAATTGATTATGTTGAGCTGATGGCTGCTCAAAGGATGGATGCAATAGTGATTGCACCGGCTGATTCCAAGGCCCTGGTGCCCGTATGTAAGCGTGCAATGAATGCAGGGATTATAGTAGTAAATATTGATAACAAATTCGATGCCGACGTGTTGAGGGACAAGGGTGTAAAGATTCCATTTGTTGGGCCGGACAACCGCAAAGGCGCAAGGCTTGCCGGCGAATACCTGGCGAGCAGACTAAAGCCGGGCGACAAGGTGGCAATCATCGAAGGAGTACCCAACGCCTTCAACGGCATTCAGCGCAAGCTCGGCTTCGAGGATGCGATGAAGGCGGGCGGAATGAACATCGTCAGCTCTCAATCAGGCTACTGGGAGACGGCAAAGGCAGAACCAATTGTTTCAGCGTTGATTACGGAGTATGCAGACCTCAAGGCCGTCCTCTGCGCCAATGACAGTATGGCACTCGGCGCGATAGCGGCGATTAAAGCAGCAGGCAAGACCAACGACATCCTCGTCATCGGCTTCGACAACATCTCAGCGGTGCAAAGATTACTTAAGGAAGGAAAGATTCTGTGCACAATTGACCAGCATGCGGACAAATTGGCCTTGTACGGCATCGAGTACGCCCTTGAGATGCTCAAAGGAAAGGGTACGCCCTTAGATAGAGAAACTCCCGTTGAATTGGTCAGTGGTCAGTTGTGAGTGTCAGGTTCAATTAACCAATTAACTATTCAACTAATTAGTATCTGTTGTGGAAAACAAAAACCTACAATGTCACCCCTGCCCCTGCTTCCGCAGAGGTAAACTTGTCCCCGCAAAAGCGGGGAGCAGGGGTCCAGAGCGAAAAAACTGGATTCCCGCTTCCGCGGGAATGACAAATACTGCTTCCGCAACAAATACTATTTAACTAATTAACCAGAAATGAAGCCTGTGACGAGCAAAATAGTTTTCAGAGCTTGCGGGATTAACAAGTCGTTCCCCGGTGTGCAGGCGCTTTCTGCTGTCGATTTTGATTTGCGGGCCGGTGAGGTTCACGCTCTGGTAGGTGAAAATGGTGCCGGAAAAAGTACACTGACGCGCATTATAGCCGGCGTGGAAAGGCCCGACTCCGGCCGGATGTTTCTTTACGAGCAGCAGTATCAGCCTGCCGGCAAAGTCCGCCACAGGCGGACCGAAGCACACGATATCCGGATGGTAATGCAGGAGCTGAATCTTATCTCCAACCTGAGCGTTGCCGAGAACATCTTTATTGAGAAACTGCCCAACAGATTCGGAATTATTGACTATAACAAACTTAACGGCGCCGCAAGAGAAATTATGAAACAGGTTGGTCTCGGAGACGTTGACCCTGATGTGCCTGTAAGGTTGCTGGGAGTTGGGCAGCAGCAAATGGTTGAGATAGCAGCAGGCTTATCGCGAAGCTGCCGGATACTGGCGCTGGACGAGCCGACCGCGTCGCTCACCGACAGGGAGATAGAGCTTCTTTTCGCTCAAATCAGGAAACTCAAGGCCGAAGGGGTCGGCATCATTTATATCTCGCACCGCATTGAAGAAGTTACTCGGATAGCAGACCGTGTTACGGTGCTGCGGGATGGAAAGGTTATCTCGACCCGCCCGACAAACGAGCTGAGCGTTAGCGATATTATCCGTATGATGGTGGGTCGCGACTTAGAGCACGAGCATTTGCGGGGTTCCCGCAAGGCGGGGTCCCGGCACGACTCAAAAGCAGGTCAAGCAGCACTTCGAGTTGTCGGACTAAACGTTGGTAACAAGGTTAGAGATGTCAGCTTTGAGGTTCGCCGGGGTGAGATTCTTGGCGTCGCAGGGCTGATGGGCTCAGGTCGGACAGAGACGATGCGCGCGGTATTTGGCGCAGACCGGCCTGACAGCGGCAAAATATATTTATATGGTGCAAACGAACCGGTCGAAATCCGCATGCCGCGTGACGCAGTGCGCAACGGCATTGCTTTCCTTACTGAGGACCGCAAAGAGCAGGGACTGCTGCCAAGCCTTGCTGTGCGTGTTAATATCTCGCTGACGCGATTATGTGATATTAGTCGGTTTGGGTGGATTGATATAGCTGAGGAACGCTCTGTGGCGGATAGATATATCGCTGCACTGGGTATTCGCTGTTCGTCCAATGAGCAGACGGTCGGGGAATTGAGCGGAGGCAACCAGCAGAAAGTAGTGATAGCGAAATGGATATACAGGGACTGTGATGTCCTTATCTTTGATGAGCCGACCAGAGGCATTGACGTCGGGGCCAAATTCGAGATTTATCACATGCTCTCAGAGCTGGCAGAGAAAGGAAAGGCTGTAATTGTAGTTTCATCGGACACCAAGGAGCTTATGGCCATCTGCGACCGTATTATGGTAATGTCGGCTGGCCGGGCTGCAGCTACTTTCGGCAGCAGTGATTGGAGCCAGGAAAAGATAATGGCTGCCGCCTTTAGCGAGTACGTCGGAGTCTGAGCAGGGAGTTATAAAATTTTATGCTAAAAAGAACTAAAAAGAGCATATCAGACCTGCCGGCTTTTGTAACGGATTATCTCGGTATGGCACTGGCGCTGGCCCTGCTGTTAGTCATATTCGGTCTTTCCGCCGAGAACTTTTTTACCCTAACAACATTCAGGACAATTGCCAACCAGGTCCCGGACATAACCATCGTGGCTGTGGGGATGACCTTCGTGTTAATAATCGCGGGGATAGATTTGTCGGTAGGGTCGGTGATGGCTTTGGCCGGCGCGGTGTTAGGTCTTTCTCTGGTCAAATTCAATCTTCCACTTCCGGCAGCGATTGTTGTGTGCCTTGCGGTGGGTATTCTTTGCGGCGCGGCCAATGGCCTGGTGATAATACGGTGGAGGCTGCCGG
>JBAQFY010000101.1:0-15021 GCA_049287505.1 Sedimentisphaerales bacterium
GGTATGAAAGATTCCTCTCCAACGGGGCCGGGCAAATTCCTCGCTCGTCTTGAGCCGGATGCAGATTTTCATGTTCTTGCCGGTTCTGCCAATTTCTTCTATCCGGCTCTCCATTTGGGAGCTGCCGGCGGCGTGCTGTCAATTGCTAATGTTCTGCCTGGTTCATGCTGTGACCTATATCGCTTATTTATACAAGGCAAGTACGAAGAAGCAAAAAAACTTCACTCCAGACTCGCCCGGCTCAATCAGGCTATTTCAGGGGCCTGGGGCGTCGCGGGTGTCAAGGCCGCTATGGACATAATCGGATTCAAAGGAGGTCAGCCCAGGCATCCGCTGCAAGGTCTTACCGGCGAAGTTAAGGAACGAGTCAGGCAGATAATTATCAATGAAGGCTTTATATCTGCCTAAATACAATAAGCCCCCGTGCTTTCTTGCCTGCACCTGGGTTTGCCTCGGCACAGATGGCGCAGGCACAGGTGCGAAAGCAAGAACGGGGGCCGGTGAAAATATAATTTAGGTTATTCTCAGGCAGGTCGTGATGACTCAAACCGAAAATCAAAAGACAGCAAACAGAAATACGATATTAGGGGTTGATATCGGAACGACCAGTATGAAGATGGGGGTATTTCAGATTGTCGATAATACGCTAAATCTGGTTAGACAATTCACGCAAGAGTACGAGGTGAATATTTATAACGACGGTTTGTTTGGTGATATTGAACAAGACAAATGGAAGATGGCCTTCACCGCCGGATGCAAAGAAATGGAGGACCTTATCGGCGATGTCGATGTAGTTTCCCTTTCCGGTACTACACCCGGGCTGACGGCCTTGGATAAAAATGGCGAGGCGCTTTACCCGGCTATTTTAATGCTTGACCAGCGTTCTCGCAAGCAGGCCAAATTCATAATAGAAACCGTTGGAATGGAGCATCTTTTAGAGACCACGGCTAATATGCCGGTCGCGGGCGGATGTTCGCTGGCGAGCATTCTTTGGATTAAAGACAATTGTCCCGAAATCTTTGAAAGAACTTACAAGTTTGGTCATTCCAATACATACTTTGCTCATTGGCTGACAGGCAGTTTCGCCATCGACCCCTCGTCGGCATCACTGACAGCTCTGTATAATACCGTTCGCAACGATTTTACCTGGAATGAGGATATTGCCGTAACCTTTGGCATCTCACTTAGCCGGTTACCGCGAATAGTCCCGGCGTATGAAAGTGTCGGAAGGATTCACAGAACGCTTGCGCAAAAGCTGGGCTTTAGGAAGGAGCCTCCTGTGTTGATAGGAGGTAATGATGCGGTGCTGGCGGCTTATTCGATGGGAATCAACGAGCCGGGGGACATAATTAATGTAAACGGCACCTGCGAAATCACTCTCGTATGCCTTGACAAATGTATAGCCTCCGCTAATTACAATATCCGGGCCCATGTGCTGCCGAATCGATGGCTGACCTTGCATGTAATGAATGCCGGAGGAAAGGCGCTGGACTGGTATAAAAGCTCGTTCTGCAGCGAATTGAGTGCCGAGGAGTTTTACAACAGCTTCCTTCCCCGGGTGATTGAGACCTGGCTCGAGCGCCAAAGCGATGTTACTTATGTGCCTTATCTTATGGGTTCGCGCTATAGCCAGGAGCCGCTTAAAGCCCAATTGCTGGGATTGACCCAGCAGACAACCCGTGAGGAGATATTAGCTGCAATCGTCAGAGTACTATGCGAATATCAGAAAGCACATTTAGAAGAGATTGGTAAGAACGTGACCCTTCAAAATGTAATTCACGTGACCGGTGGTGCGACAAATCCTGCTTTGATGCGGGCAAAATCAAAGTGGATGAGGGACTGCGAATATGTCCATAACGAGCAGTCATCTATGAAGGGAGCTGCTATGCTTGGTCAAAAATATCTTGAGAGTGCCTAAAGTTAAAAAGAATGAATAATGAATATTCAACAAGGAATATCGAATGTCGAATTAATCTATTTTCCTTCATTATTCCTTGTTCGATATTGGATATTCTTTTTTGTTACTTTAGCTCATTTTAGACCGTTATCTTATTGTTTGAGGGTAAAACGGTATTATGTTCAGTCTGCACCCGCTCATAATTCTTGTTCTCGGCATACTGACGGTCATACTTATGATTACGCTGTTGAGGATGAATGCTTTTATCGCATTGATTACCTCAGCCGTGGTTGTTAGTCTGCTTAGCCCCGGGGATTTGGCTGAGAAGATGAGTCGAGTAGCCGCTGCATTTGGAAGCACAGCCGGCAGTATCGGTATTGTCATCGCTCTGGCTGTGGTTATCGGCAAGTGCATGATGGACAGTGGTGCAGCGGACCGCATCGTCAGAGGTTTTCTGTCGCTGCTGGGGGAGAAACGCAGCTCCACAGCGCTAATGGCCAGCGGTTTTGTGCTTTCGATTCCGGTATTCTTTGACACGGTTTTCTATCTTCTTGTGCCGTTGGCACGTTCTATGCACCGGCGGACGAAGAAGCATTACCTCAAATACGCAATGGCAATTGCGGCCGGCGGAGTGGTTACCCACTCTCTTGTCCCGCCAACTCCCGGACCGCTCGTCATGGCCGAAAACCTTGGCATTGATATCGGCGTTATGATTATGGTTGGTGCGTTGGTGGCGCTTCCTGCCGCCGTTGTCGGAATGTTTTTTTCGGGGTATGCAGACCGGCGAATGAATATACAGATGAAACCGCTTGGCGGCGAGCTGTCTGAGCCGGAGCCGCTTGAAGACCATCAGCTGCCGGGTCTATTAGTGTCACTTTTACCGATTATCCTGCCCGTGCTGCTTGTTTCGACAAACACAATTGTCCGCACGATGGCCGAGGGTGCAGCCGAGGGCTCGGGCTTAAACCAGGCGGCCGGCATAACCGCCATATTGGGTGACGTGAATTTGGCGATGCTTATGTCGGCTGCGATTGCTATGTGGATGCTCAAGAGCAAACGTGCTCTAACGAATGCACAATTAGCGAAAGTTGTCGAAGTGTCATTGATGAGCGGCGGTGTGATTATCCTGATAACGGCTGGAGGCGGCGCCTTTGGCGCAATGCTAAAAGCAGCCCAGATAGGCCCGGCGATAGAGAACTTATTCAAGGGCGATAGTCCGCCCGAGGCGGGACAGACAAGCGGTATGATGCTGCTGGTGATGGGTGCCCTTATCGCCGCGCTGATGAAAATAGCGCAGGGCTCGACCACCGTTGCAATGATAACATCGTCAGCGATGATTGCCGCGATGGTCACATCGACAAAGACGTTGGGTTATCACCCTGCATATCTGGCTACCGCCATCGGAGGCGGCTCGATGATAGGTTCGTGGATGAACGACAGCGGATTTTGGATATTCGTAAAAATGACCGGGCTGACCGAAGCTGAAGGACTAAAATCCTGGACGCCATTGCTGGCTATAGTCGGTTTCGCAGGGGTCGTCGTCTCGTTCCTGTTAGCTCTGATTTTGCCGATGGCATAAAGGCTTATGCTCGATACTCGATGCTCGATACTCGATTCTCAACGAGCATCCAGCATCGAGTGTCAAGAATCAATATACCCTCAATAAATCCGAGAACTGCTCAGGGAATTTTCGGGGAATTTTTTGGAGCTTCCCTTCAGTGTTGGCCCTTACCCTCAGAAACAACGGCTTGGACCTGAATCTCTGAAAAAAATTTGGTTTTCTTCTGAACAAGATATACCCCCAGGGGGTATAATGGTGTTGTTAGATAAAAAGTAGATACGACAAAGATAAGATATGAAGAAAAATCCGAACCATGAGAATAACCTGATTGCATTAAGGCGAATTGAAGGGCAGGTTCGCGGCGTTCAAAGGATGATTGAAGACCGAAAATACTGTATCGACATTCTAAACCAGATATACGCTATCAAGGGTGCCCTTGGTCGCGTAGAAGAAAAAATTTTGGAAAAGCACTTTCTGCACTGCGTGAGCGAGGCTGTAAGGGGAAGATCTCAAAAGGAAAAACAGCAAAAGTTAGATGAAATTCTAACATTGATACATCAGACACGCAGGGCATAAAATATTGTCGTAGAAATAAACTTGGATATGTCTTTATTTTGTGGGATTATTTCGGCTGTTGTGCAGTAAAATGCCGATGATAGGGAATAGTTTTAGGGGGCGAATATGAACAAACGAGCTGTTTTAGCTTTGGGGGCAATCGTACTTGTTTTTATACAATATGCAGAAGCTTCGCAGCAGCCAGGCGATTCAAATGATTTGCAAACACTTGCGGATTATCTGCGTTATGCCTCCCTCAATAATGCAGAGCTTAAAGCAAAATTCGAGGAATGGAAGGCGGCTTTAGAACAAGTGCCACAAGCAAAGGCCCTGGACGACCCCAAATTCACTTATAGCTACTTCATAGAAGAAGTCGAGACACGGGTCGGGCCACAAAGACAAAAGTTCGGCATAATGCAGGTATTCCCGTGGTTTGGCAAAATTGAAGCAAGAACCGACATAGCCGCGGCAAAAGCAAATGCTGCACAGCAAAGATACGAAACAGCTAAGTTGAAACTTTTCCGGCAGGTAAAAGAGGCTTTTTACGAATTCGCATATCTGGCCACAGCCATTGATATTGCAAAACAGAACCTCGAGCTGCTGAAGCATTTCGAAGAAGTCGCACGAACCAAATACAGAACCGCTGCAGCAATACATCCTGACATAATCCGTACCCAGGTAGAATTAGCTACACTTGAGGATATCTTAAGAAGTCTGGAGCAGCTCAGAGAGCCTACGGTTGCAAAACTCAATTCGGCGCTTAATCGACCGATTGACGCGGAATTGGCCTGGCCTAAAAAAGAACCACCAAGAGAAGTCCAGCTTGACCGGCAGCATATTGTTCAGGCGTTAAAAAGAGCAAATCCTGAACTTGCTGAATTTAGCTGGGAAATTCAAGCGGCAACGAGCAGGGTTGAGCTGGCAAAAAAGAAGTTCTATCCTGATATAGGAGTCGGCCTCGATTGGATTCAGACAGACGGAGCAGTTTCTCCGGGAGTTAGAGGCAGCGGCAATGACCCTGTGATTTTGATGTTTTCAATGAATATCCCCCTGTGGCAGGACAATTATAAGGCCGCTGAGCGTCAGGCAAAAGCCGATGTCAGGAAAATTCAAGAGCAAAGAACGGATATAGAAAACAAAATATTATCAAGAGTATTTGAGGTGCTGTACGATATTGAAGACAGCCAAAGAAAGACGCATCTTTATGGGGATGTTTTGGTTTCAAAGGCGGAGGAGCTTGTTCAGGCGTCTGAAACCGCCTATCAGGCAGGTATGATAGATTTCCTCTCGCTGATAGATGCCCAGCGCATGCTGCTTAAATATGAGCTGGACTACGAAAGAGCCGTTACCAATAATCAGCAGAAACTGGCTGAATTGGAAATGCTCGTTGGGACGGAACTGCCATCAATGGCCGAGCCATAAATGGCTTGGCCATAAATTAACAAGGAAACTGTGGAAAAGTGATTCGAGATTTTATTGGATTAGATTAAAAAAAGCTATATTTAATTGAACTGATATCCTATGGGAATAGTATGAATAGTAAATTTCAGGTTATAGGTGGCTGATATGAAAATGACACAAGCCAAATCGTTATTGGGTAGTCGAAAGCTGAGAACCATTGTTTTGGTGGTCGTAACTTTTCTTGCGGGTTATTTCTTGAACTCACTTTTGCAGGTCCCCCCCGCCGGCCCAGAGCATCCCCCCAGCTTTCTTGCGAAAGCAAGAAGGGGGGCCGGCGAACAGGCTGCTGAGCAGGCGCCGACGGTGTGGACGTGCTCGATGCATCCACAGATTCGTCAGCCCAAACCCGGTAAGTGCCCGATTTGTTTTATGGATTTAATACCGATAGCTACTGAGGAAGGAGTGATTGGACAAAAGCAAATCACTTTCTCGCAAGAGGCCATCAAGCTTATGGAGATTCAAACCACACCGGTGGAACGTAAATTTGTAGAGGCCGAAATCCGCATGGTTGGCAAGGTTGATTATGATGAGACCCGCGTAAAAAATATCACCGCCTGGGTGCCCGGCCGGATAGATAGGCTTTACGTGGATTTTACCGGCATCACGGTCAATAAGGGCGACCATATGGTATATCTCTACAGTCCGGAGCTGATAAGCGCCCAGGCCGAGCTTCTTGGTGCCATAAAGGCATCAAAGAATTTGAGCTTACAAACTTCTGAACTTATAAAGCGGTCAACCTTTGCGACCTTAGAAGCTGCCAGAGAAAAACTAAGATTGCTCGGATTGACAAAAGAACAGATTGAGGAGATTGAAAAAACCGAACAGCCGACCGAACATGTTATCATTTATGCGCCTATTGGAGGTGTGGTAACAGAAAAACACGCAACGGAGGGAATGTATATAACAACAGGGATGAAAATATATACGATTGCAGACCTTTCAAGATTGTGGATTAAGCTGGATGCTTACGAATCCGATTTGCCCTGGATTCGGTACGGCCAGGAAGTTGAATTCTCAACGGAGGCATATCCGGGTCAGGTGTTCAAAGGCAAAATAAGTTTCCACGACCCCGTACTCAATGCCAAGACCAGGACGGTTAAGGTGCGGGTCAACGTCGCTAATCCTGATGGCAGACTCAAGCCAGAGATGTTTGTCAGGGCGGTGGTGCGGGCAAAAGTTGCTCAGGGCGGCGCAGTAATGGACCCTGAGCTGGCAGGCAAATGGATTTGTCCGATGCATCCCTCTGTTGTCAAAGACCAGCCGGGCGCCTGTGATATCTGCGGGATGGATTTGGTGGCCACCGAGTCACTATACACAACAGCCGATGAGCCTAATGAGCCGCCTCTGGTAATTCCCGCCACTGCGCCTTTGATAACAGGCAAACGAGCGGTTGTGTATGTCCAGATACCGGATGCAAATAAGCCAACGTTTGAAGGCAGAGAGGTAGTTCTTGGCCCGAGGGCGGCAGATTACTATTTGGTTATAGAGGGGCTTGCCGAAGGAGAGGTTGTCGTTACTAAGGGTAACTTTAAGATTGATTCAGCCCTCCAGATACAGGCCAAGCCCAGTATGATGAATCCGCAAGGTGATGGTGCGGGGTCCGGCCACCATCGCGGACAAAATCGAGAGCAACGCACGCCACAGCATCAAGAAAGCAAAGGCGAAGAACAAACTGTTTGTCCTGTGATGGGTGGGGCAATCAATAAAGATTACTACACAATTTACAGGGGCAAGAAGGTATATTTCTGCTGCCCCGGCTGCAAGGAGAAATTTGAAGAAGAGCCGGAGAAGTACATTGCCAAGCTGCCCCAGTTCAAGCAGTAAGCCGGGCGGGAGAAAATGTAATGGCGCCGAAGTAATACCATTATGTGTGCAGCACTGAGCTAAAGTGAATTAAAGTGAGCTAAAGTTAAAAAAACAAATAACTTTAGGCACTTTGTTTTTTGGTTCAGGTTTAGTGGATGAAGTTATGGACGGACTACCTGGTCAGAAACAATCACTGATAGACAAGGTAATACGGTTTTGCCTTGAGAACAAGCTGGTTGTCGGGCTTTTAGTGATATTGTTCGTCGGATGGGGGCTTATGGTGGCTCCATTCGACTGGGACCTTTGGGGCCTGCCGAGGGACCCTGTTCCGGTGGATGCCATTCCGGATATCGGAGAAAACCAGCAGATAGTTTTTACTGAATGGATGGGACGTTCGCCCCAGGACGTAGAGGACCAGATAACATATCCTCTGACCGTGTCCCTGCTGGGCATTCCTGGGGTCAAGACTATCCGCAGTTATTCATTTTTTGGATTCTCGTCGATATACATTATATTCGAGGGCGATATAGAGTTTTACTGGTCACGAAGCAGGGTTCTTGAGAAGCTCAACTCGCTGCCTGCCGGAACTCTTCCTGAAGGAGTCCAGGCGGCATTAGGACCTGATGCGACGGGCTTAGGGCAGATTTTTTGGTACACGCTTGAAGGCCGAGACGAAAACGGCAATCCGGCGGGGGGATGGGACCTTGACGAGCTGCGGACTATCCAGGACTGGCAGGTCCGCTATGCCTTGCTCTCTGCTGAGGGTGTAAGCGAAGCGGCCTCCGTGGGCGGCTTTGTTAAAGAATATCAAATAGATGTGGACCCTGATGCCATGCGGGCCTACAACGTTGGTCTGGACGAGATATTTATGGCGGTAAAGATGTCCAACATCGACGTCGGGGCCAGGACGATTGAGATTAACAGGGCCGAGTATGTAATTCGCAGCCTGGGCTTTATCAAAGACCTCTCAGACATAGAAAGGTCGGTCATAAAAGTTAACGACAATGTCCCTGTCTATATTAAAGATGTAGCGAAGGTCTCATACGGGCCCGCACTGCGGCGAGGGGCGCTGGACAAGGGCGGAGCCGAGGCGGTTGGGGGAGTGGTTGTTGTCCGCTATGGTTATAATCCGCTTGAAGCCATTAAAAATGTAAAAAAGAAAATCGAAGAGATATCACCCGGGCTGCCAAAAAAGACTTTGCCCGATGGAACGGTTTCACAAGTAACAATTGTACCGTTTTATGACCGCACGGGACTTATTTATGAAACTTTAGGCACGTTAAACACCGCTCTGACCGAAGAAATTTTAGTTACAATCATCGTGGTTATCGTTTTAGTGGTGCACCTTAGAAGCTCGGTGCTGATAAGCGGTCTGCTTCCTTTAGCGGTGCTGATGTGCTTTATTGCGATGAAGGTGGGCGGGATAGATGCCAACGTTGTGGCTCTGTCGGGCATTGCGATTGCTATCGGCACAATGGTTGATATGGGGATAATAATCTGTGAGAACATCCTAAAACATCTTAGCGAAGCCGGGCCCGATGATAATAAGCTCGAGGTTGTTTTCAAAGCTGCCAGCGAGGTTGGCGGTGCAGTTTTGACTGCGGTTTCGACCACAGTGGTCAGCTTTTTGCCGGTCTTTACGATGACGGGGGCGGAAGGAAAGCTCTTTAAGCCCCTGGCGTTTACCAAGACCTTTGCGCTAATAGCCTCTGTGGTAGTGGCTTTGACCATAATTCCACCGGCCGCCCATATCCTCTTTACAAGAAAAGCAACTCTCAAAAGGGTGAAACGATACGTATTGGGGGCAATATTAATCGTCGCTGCTGTTATTGCAGCTTTCTGGCTTACCTGGTGGATAGGTGCTCTTATCGGTGCAATTGCACTTTACCATCTCTCGAGAGACTACGTTCCAAAGAGAATGAACAGTTTGCTGCCCCTGATAGCCAATGCCGTGGCGGTTGTTCTGGTTGGTATAATACTTGCCAACCACTGGCTGCCATTGGGCTCGGATAAAGGCATGGTGCGAAATCTTGTTTTTGTGGTATTGTTAATCGGCGGGCTGCTGTTGTTTTTCCGGCTCTTCCAGAAGGTCTATCCCAACATTTTAGGGTGGTGTCTTAGACATAAGATAGCGTTTTTATCTATTCCCGGTGCAATCATAGTTTTTGGTTTAATGGTATGGCTTGGATTTGGAAGAATATTTTTCTTTGTGCCGGAGGGATTGAGGTCGAACAGATTGTGGTATGCCGGCGTGCACGGCTTTCCCGGCCTCGGTAAGGAATTTATGCCTCCTTTGGATGAAGGCTCGTTTTTGTATATGCCTACCACTATGCCCCATGCTTCTATCGGGGAGTGTCTGGACGTCTTACAAAAGCAGGATATAGCATTTAACTCGATTCCTGAAATCGAGTCGGTGGTGGGCAAAATTGGCCGGGTGGAATCACCTCTTGACCCAGCACCAATTTCTATGGTCGAGACAGTCATCAATTATAAACCTGAGTATATTACCGACAAAGACGGACATCGTATTCGTTTCCGGTATGACAAGAAGACAGGGACATTTATTCGTGATGAGAAAGGCGAACTCGTACCAGACCGTCATGGCCAACCATTTAGGCAATGGCGAGACCATATTAAAAACCCGGATGACATCTGGGATGAGATTGTGAAAGCCGGTCAGATTCCGGGCACGACCTCTGCGCCGAAACTACAGCCGATTGCTACTCGAATAGTAATGCTCCAGAGCGGTATGCGTGCACCGATGGGTGTAAAAGTCAAGGGACCGGACTTAGATACAATCGAACGAGTTGGTCTGGAGATAGAGCGCTTTCTCAAGGAAGTTCCGAGTGTGGAACCTTCTGCTGTAATAGCCGACCGTATCGTCGGCAAGCCGTACATTGAGATTGATATAGACCGTGACGCCATTGCCAGGTACGGGATAAAGATTCAGCAGATACAGAATATTATTGAAGTTGCGATAGGTGGCAAACGCATTACGACAACGGTTGAGGGACGTGAGCGATTTGGTGTAAGGGTCAGGTATGTGCGTGAATTGAGAGACCAGATTGAAACGTTAGAAAAGATTTTAGTTCCATCAGCCGATGGGGCACAGATACCGCTTATCCAATTGGCGGAGATTCGCTATGTGCGTGGTCCCCAGGCCATAAAGAGCGAAGACACATTTCTTATTGGCTATGTGCTGTTTGATATGAAAGCCGGTCATGCTGAGGTGGATGTCGTCGAGGAATGTCAGCGGTATCTAAAAGGCAAGATTAACAGTGGCGAATTTGTTATACCGGAGGGCGTAAGTTATACGTTTGCCGGCAGCTATGAGAATCAGATTCGCGCAGCCAGGACACTTTCGGTAGTTATACCCTTGGCCCTTTTTATCATTTTTATAATCCTGTATTTCCAGTTCAAATCAACGGTAACCAGCCTGCTGGTATTTTCAGGAATAATTGTTGCCTGGTCTGGCGGATTTTTGATGATATGGCTGTACGGTCAGGAGTGGTTCCTGGATTTCAGCGTATTCGGCGTGAATATGCGGGAGCTTTTCCAGGTTCATCCTATTAATCTAAGCGTGGCGATATGGGTAGGGTTTTTGGCACTGTTCGGAATTGCATCGGACGATGGTGTCGTGATGTGTACATATCTGAAGCAGTCGTTCCAGAACAAAACGCCTGCGAGTGTTGACGAGACTCGTCAAATGGTGATACAGGCAGGCAAACGCAGGATTCGGCCTTGCCTTATGACGACTGCAACGACAGTATTGGCGCTGATTCCGGTACTCACTTCCACGGGGCGGGGGTCGGATATTATGGTGCCGATGGCGATACCTTCCTTTGGTGGTATGACGATTGAGATACTCACTATGCTTGTAGTACCTGTTTTATACAGTTCCGTTAAAGAGCGTAAGCATTGACCTTCCGTACAATGGTAATCATTCCGGCATCAAGCTATTTTCAAGGTAGCAAGAACTTGATTTCCTTTGGTTAACCTTCTCAAGCACACATTCAATTTGGAAAATATAGCTCAAGATATTGGACTTTTTTCTCACCTGGAATAGGTTAGACAACTATCTGTATGGACTCTGTTGATGTACCGATAACTTATGAGCTCCAGTCTCTGATTTCTGTTGCCAAGAAGACTTGATAATATCCATCAATTCACTTGCGAAAGCTTACTTGAGGCGTGTCCTTGTATTCCTCAAAAAAATGCGTAACTCTATGTTATTATGGGGCTTAGTGGCTTTTAGTTTACGATAATCGAATCTTTTGTTTACAACCATCTTATAGATTTTATCACATATTAGTCGGACAAACTCCCAACAACGATGTTTAATGTAGGCAATATGGGGGATTTATCAAACTTTATCCTTGACCTCTAACGTGGAGAATTGGTATAATAGTAGAATGTTTTTTTGTGCATTTCCTTATTGGGTATGATTTGATAGAAGTAAAGTATTTTTAAAACTTGTAGATTTTTTTCTGGCTTTCGACGGAGGAGTATGTTAGGTTTTTCCCCGCGGTTCTCACTAAAGAATCGATTCTTCATGAAAATCTAACAGGCACGTATAAGGAGATGAATTATGAATGAAGCGACAAGAACGATATGTTTTGCTCTCGTTTTTGCTTTTCTTTGCTTAGCATGCGTGGGTTGCGTTGCGGAAACTGCTCAACAACCTACCCAACCCACATCCGCTAAGACCGAAGCCGAGTTAAGACGGGAGGAGAAAGCCAGGGCTGCAGAAGAGATAAAAGCCGGGCGGGAAGCTGCCGCTAAGACCAAACGAGAAGCTGCCGCTAAAACGAAAGCCAGACGCGAGGAGCAATCCAGGGCTGCCGAAGAGCTGAAGGCCAGGCGGGAAGCTGCCGCCAAAGCCAAACGAGAAGCTGCTGCTAAAGCTAAACGAGAAGCTGCCGCTAAAGCTAAAGCCGAACACGAGGAGAAAGCCAGACTCGCAAAGTTGGATGCCGACGTTGAGAAAAAGGCCCAGGCTGAAATCAACCAGGCAGAGCTTGAGAAAAAAGCCAGGCTCGCAGAGTTAGATGCCAAGATGAAAAAACAAGAAGAACAGCTTAACGCTGAGCGGGCAAACATTAAACGCAAGTTTGAGCGGGACAAGGCTGAGCTGACGGCCGGGTACGAGCGGACTAAAGCGGAAACCAAGAAAGACAAGGCAAAGCTGGACGCTGAGTATAAGAAGTATGAGCGAGCGGTTGCCCGGCTCGAATCAGAGTACCAAACGGCACTGGCAAAGCTCAAGGAAAAGGCCGACATTCAAACCTCGCAAATCAACCGGGCAGAACAGGATAATAAAGCCGAGCTTGCGAAGTTAGAAACCAGGCTCAAAGAGATTAAGACTGAGCAGACAAACCTCGAGCGCAAGTTTGACCAGGACAAAGACACGTTGGCGGCCGAGTACAAGCAGGCCAAAGCGGAAGCCGGGAAAGACAAGACGAAACTGGATGCTGAGAACAAGCGGTATAAGCAGAGGCTTGCTCAGCTCGAAACAGAATACAAAAGGGCGCGGGCGCAGCTCGAGGAAAAGGCTGGGCTTCAAACCGCGCAAATCGACCAGGCAAAACGCGAGAATAAAGCCGAAATCGCGACGTTAGAGACCAAAGCAAAAGAACAAGCCAAAGAGATTAAGGCTGAAGAGACAAACCTCGAGCGTAAGCTCAAACAGGACAAGAAGGAGCAAGAGAAAAATTTTGGTTTAGCAAAGCTGGCTGCTGATTATATGGAGAAGGCTGCCCAGCTCGAAGCAAAGTACGTGGAAGCAGTTGCAGAGCTCGAAGAGAGAACAACCGCCGATTACGCCGCGCAGAAAAAACAAATCGAGGATGATTACGACGTGAAGGTGGCAAAAGTAAATGTTCGGCTAAGACTGCGAAGAGAGGCACCGCTGGTTGCGCAACTGGAACTACCCGAAGATACTACCCCAAGCTTGACGGTAAGAGCACTGCGCATCAGCGGCAACAGCCTGATATCAACTGCAGAATTGCTGAGGGGTATGCCTTCGATTTATAATGCTTCGGCCAAGCCACTGCGCGAGGCCGAGAGCAATGAGCTTTTTGACCTTAGAATCCTGCATGAAATAATTATACGTCCTGGCCAGCCTCGCGAGGTTTCCACAAGGACTATTCGAGGTTTTACCCAGTATCTTCTCTCGGTCTATCAGGATAAGAACTACGCGGGTGTATATGTGTATGTTCCCTCGGAAGCGCTCAAGGACGGCAGGCGACTGCAGGATGAAATTCTGCCTGTGAACGTTTTGGAGGCGTCGGTCAGTGAAGTTACAACAACTTATTTCAATCCTAAAAACGAGAAAGTTGAAAAGGGCCTTCTCAGCAGCCCTGCAGTTATTGACTGGTCGCCCGCAAAAGGCGAACAGCCTGCAAATCAGAAAGAGCTGGATGATTTTGTCAACCTGCTCAATCTAAACCCTGACAGGTATGTTTCTGCGGTTGTATCGAAAGGAGCCGAGCCAAACTCCATTGCTGTGGGATACAATATCTATGAAGCAAATCCATGGCATTGGTTCGTCCAGGTAGATAACTCCGGCACCAGAGAAAGGCAATGGAATCCAAGAGTCGGCGTCATCAACACCAATCTGTTAGGCATAGACGACACATTTACCACAATTTATCAGGCTCCGTGGGATTCGACTCTTGGCGAGAATTACGGAATGTACGGCAGCTACGATTTTCCGCTGTTAGGACCCCGGCTGCGTCTTAACCTTTACGGCGGTCACAGCGAATTTGATATAAGCCCGGAGGCCGGTCCGTTCGACTTTCTTGGTCGAGGTTCGTTCTATGGCGGAATACTGCGCTATAACCTCTTCCAGGACAACGGCTGGTTCTTCGATATTAAAAGCTCTTTGGAGCATACGAAAAGCAAGGTTACCCCATCGTTGTTCCCGAGCTTTTTGGGGACCAACGTCAGGTTCTGGCTGTTGGGAAGCGGGGTTGACCTGCATCACTCAGACGATATATCGCAAAGCTCCTTTAGATTTGACCGTTTTACGAGCTTGGGCGGCGAATCCGGGCTGGAAGCGTTCAGGCTGGCAAGAACAAATTCTGAAACAGATTTTACTATTTATACTGCTTCTGCCGCTCACACCCAGTATATGGATTCGGATAAGGTCGGGCGGCTCAGCGGCTCCTTCCGGTATATAACATCGGACGAAAGATTGGTACCGGCAAAAATGACCTCCTTTGGCGGAATGTACTCCGTCAGAGGCTACGATGAATACGAAGCTGTCGCCGACGGCGGCATACTTGCTTCCGTCCAATATGAGTTCGACCTTGTCAAATTCGACCAGTCCAAAGAGGTCGGCGGCAGCAGGGCAGAACAAGAACAACAGAAAAACCCCTTCGTTAGAAAGCTTGCTCCGCTGGTCTTTTTTGACTATGGAAGGGCCAAGACAATAGACCCTGTTGGAACAGACAAGGCATATGAAGAGCTCTTCTCCGTAGGCGCCGGTGCGATTGTTGAGCTTGGAGATAATTTTAGTGGAGCTGTGTATTACGGCTATCCGCTCAATGCAACTGATACTACCCGAGAAGGTAAAGGCCGGGTGAACGTGGGCGTGATGATGAGATGGTAATAAATAGTAAATTGTGTCCGACGGCGTAGTCGGTAAGGAAATATAAATCGGTTATGGATATAAACTATAAAAGGGGATTTATTATGAGGAAAAGAATGATGGAAAAGCTAAGAAAAATTTCAACAATGT
>JBAQFY010000102.1:0-3715 GCA_049287505.1 Sedimentisphaerales bacterium
AAGGAGAAGTTTTTAGGGTGGGCTTTAGCCCACCAATAGATTCTACGTGTCAGAGGAATGGTGGGGCATCCATTCTCCGTAGCAGAGCTACTGCGAAGGACGAAAGCCCTACCCTGCTGTTCTTGTAACTTGTACATTTTGTTAAGGAGAAGTTTTTAGGGTGGGCTTTAGCCCACCAATAGATTCTACGTGTCAGAGGAATGGTGGGGCATCCATTCTCCGTAGCAGAGCTACTGCGAAGGACGAAAGCCCCACCCTGCTATTCTTGTAACTTGTACATTTTGTTAAGGAGAAGTGCTTTGTTGTCAAGAAATTCAGAAAATCGAGGTTATGTGATGAAAAGAACATATTTAATTGGTTTGAGCTTCTTTGCAGCGTTGTTGTTTACCTGTTATGGCTTCACGGCTCAATCTAACGATACGGCAGCGTCACAATCTGGTTCGGTAACCGTTGGGGATGGGTCCGCTGCTCTGCGAAGTAGCTCGCTGCGCAGCACGAGTGCTGTACTGATTGAACAGATTTGTTCGGCGATATACGAAGGTGATTTTGCCGGCGCGCGAGGGCTTGTTGGACAAGGTGAAAAATCTGAAGTTAGGGCTATTACCCAGCTTTCAGATATTATTTCCGTGTATGAAGCGACAGAGCAAAAACGCCGGACGGCGCAAAAGGCTGCTTACGAAGAACAGTTATCCGAATTAGCCAAACGCCAAAAAAGCTTTGGCTCACGTCGTTCTGGTGCTGAACAGGCTGCAACAAACATCGATGACGTAAACGATGTAAATGATATTGTTGATACGCTTTCAGTTATTGTCAAGGCCTGTGAGTTTGCAGATGAGGCGCAGAAAGAGCAGCTTCTGTCTGATTCGTTCGTAAAAGAGGTGTTGCAAAGAGCGATAGATAAGGCTGCTGAGTTCGAGGTGGCGGGCAAATGGCTCGAGGCATATACAAATTGCTACTATTGGCTGATGGCGATAGACCCAAAGAATGAGGGATATTCAGATTATGCCGAGATGCTTCTGGATAAGGCCGCCATTGCAGCGTCTTTTGAGGACAATCCCTGCGAAACCCGCGAGGAGCGTTTCCGGGGAGTGAAGAAAGAGATGTTTATTCGGACGATCATTTACTTAGACCTGCATTACGTCAGCGTTGTTGATTATAACCAGATGGCCAGGCAGGCTATCAAGCGGTGCGAGTTGTTAGGGGAAGTGGCGGGGACATCATCCCGATTTAGTCAGGATTCCCGAAGTGAAGATACCGGCCTTAAAAAGACTGAGCTGAAAGTGCTCGACGAAAGAATTTCTGAACTATCAGAGCTTCTTTCCGAGCAGCCCCCGACAGTCGCAATCGGGGGCTTTTTGCCGCCTGATAGAACCGAGCTTGCGGCCTGGTCGGCGTCTTTAGGCGCGCTGTTAAATGAGGTTAAGTCCCCCTCGGGAGGCCCTACAGAGTTTGATAAGCGTAAGTTTTTGGAGGTTTTTGAGAAGGTTCTGATGCTGAACGAAACGACTGTGGATTTACCACGGCAGGTAGTGATTGCGCAGTTTGCAGAGGCAGCATTGGATGCACTTGACCCTTATACGGTGATAGTCTGGCCCAGGCAGGTGCAGGATTTTGAAAAGATGATGACAAATGAGTTTACGGGTATCGGCATAGAGATATCGAAACAAAAAGGGCTGTTGACAGTAGCGAGCCTGTTACCTGATACTCCGGCATACAAGTCGGGGCTTGATGCGGACGACGTGATAGAAGCGGTGGAAGGGGTCAAAACAAAGGATATGAGTCTTAGTTGCGCGGTTCACAAGATAACCGGTCCGAAAGGTACAAAAGTTACGTTGACAATAAGACGGCCCGGCGAGGAGAAAACCAAAGAAATTACGATAACCCGAGACAGGATAGTTGTTCCAACAATTCGCGGCTGGCAAAGAGCCGACGGGGGTAAATGGCTGTATATGATCGATGAGGGGAACAAGATAGGTTATGTCCTACTCACGGGCTTTTCCGCAGAAACCGCTTCGAGCTTGGAGAAGGTATTGGTTGAGCTTGAGTCAGAGGGATTGAGGGGGTTGATTCTGGATCTGCGGTCTAATAGCGGTGGTCTTTTAGATAGTGCGGTTGCAGTGGTCGATAAATTTATCGAAGAAGGATTGATAGTCAAAAGACAGCCTGGTTTGGGCGGAAAGCCGACACCTGAGATGGCAAGCAAGAAAAACACGCATCCGAATTATCCGCTTGTTATACTGATAAATTCGGGCTCGGCGAGTGCTTCGGAAATCGTGGCTGGAGCATTGGCAGATAAAGTGTATAAGCGGGCGATTCTGGTGGGGACCAGAACCCACGGCAAAGGCAGCGTGCAGGGGATAACGAGCTATCCGGCCGGAGGTTCACAGTTGAAATATACGATGGCGCATTATCATTTGCCTTCCGACCAGCGAGTTGAAAGCCAGGAGGAAATGAAAAAACAAGGCAGAGAGGATTGGGGTGTTGGGCCAAATGTTGAGGTTGAATTGAGAAGCGATGAGCTTAGAAAGATGATAGAGGTACAGCGGGATAATGAAGTGCTGGTTCAAGCCGACCACGAATATGTCAATGATAAGCCGAGAAAACATACGGTCGAAGAAACTCTCGCGGCTGACCCACAATTGGAGGTTGCTCTTTTAATTGTCAGGAGTAAATTGATTCAAGCTGGGGCTCCGGCGTTGGCCCAGCAGGATTGATTAGAGGTTTTAGAGATGATTGAATTTCTCGTGCTGCATAGCGTAGCTGCTATGCAGAGCAGCAGACGAGCGCCCCCGTTAGAAATTCTACAATAGTGTGTGTAAAAGGATTTATAAGAATATGGTACAAGAAGAAGTTTCTAACGAGATAGACAGGTTCGAGAGCCAAAGGCAGGAGAAATTGTCCCGGATTAAAGAACTTGGCATTGAGCCTTATGGTGGCAGATATGAGGGTGCTGAGCAGGCTGAAGGTATCAAGGGTCGATTTAAAGACGGCGACGAGAGCCAGCAGGCCAAATGTGCCGGCAGGATTGTGCTGTTGAGGGACATTGGGAAGCTGATTTTTATTACTTTGCGTGACCGCAGTGGTACTATCCAGGTTGGCTTGAGCAAAAAGCTTCTGCCTGAGCAGTGGGAGCTTGTGAAATTACTGGAGCTTGGCGATATAATCGGTGCGTCCGGTCAATTGGGCAAGACCAAAACCGGCGAAATTACGATATGGGCTGATAATGTTGTGCTTCTGAGCAAGTGTCTGCTGCATCCGCCTGAGAAATTTCACGGTCTGTCGGATATTGACCAGCGCTACAGGCAGAGATATGTGGATTTGTGGGCCAATCCTGAAGTAATGGAGCGGTTTAAGAATCGCAGTGCCATCGTGTCTGCTATTCGCGAATTTCTCAAATCCGAAGGTTTTTTAGAAGTTGAGACACCCATGATGCAGACTATAGCCGGCGGAGCCGCGGCGAAGCCGTTCGTAACGCATCATAACAGTCTGGACATGGATTTGTTTTTGCGGATTTCGCCGGAGCTGTTTCTAAAAAGACTGCTCGTCGGGGGAATGGAAAAAGTCTTCGAGATAAATCGAAATTTCCGCAACGAAGGATTGAGCCGACAGCATAATCCGGAATTTACAATGCTCGAAGTGTATCAGGCCTACGGGGATTACAACGTGATGATGGATTTGACCGAGGAGATAATTGGGCTTTGCGTGGAGAAATACT
>JBAQFY010000103.1:0-4356 GCA_049287505.1 Sedimentisphaerales bacterium
CTGCCGGCTTATGAGTTTATTGATTCGAGCCGCGAGTCACGAGCCACGACATACGATATGCCACATACATCGGGTGGCAGCCTCAACCCTGTTCTTGCTTTCGCAAGAAAGCACTGGGTTGGGGATGGCCGAAGCCGGGATACGCTCATTGTTCAGGGCATAATTGATATGCTGATTAAAACGCCGCAAGGCCTGGTTATTATAGATTTCAAAACCGATAATGTAACCTCTGGCCAGGTCCCCAATCGCGCCGAAGTTTATCGCCGCCAGTTGGACCTTTACAGCCGCGCCGCCTCAGCCATCCTCAAATCCGAATCCATCGCCAAATGGCTCTATTTCCTGACCCCGGCCACCGAGTTTGAGTTCAAATGAGTTTCCATGTACTCATGCTCTGTCGCAGGTTGTTGGTAGAAAACGGTCGCTGTCCCTAATATTTCTTAATATTTCTAATATTTCGCAATAAATAATCTTCGTTTTTTCCACTTTTTTCCTTTCTCAACAGGCAGACACATCTATAATTGAGCTTAGCTGATTAGGATAGCTCTGAAGCGGCAACGTCGTATTTTGTGCTTTCTTGCTCTACACCCTTATGAAGGACGTTTATGATATCAGAACCGTACAGGAACTCTTGAGCCGCAACGATGTCAAAACCACGATGGTCTATATACATGTTCTCAATAGGGGCGGCAAAGGCGTGCGTAGCCCTCTGGACGGTCTCAGGAGCAGCCCTGTAAAGGTGTCTTATACGGATCTGCATAAGACCCCTGGATAAATCGCAGAGATTTCTGTATCTTTTTGATAGACAGTGGTTAACGGCTGAATCACGATTTACTTGCTGGGTTCTTATGCTCCAAGACCAGCGTTGTTTGGGTTCTTATACGGAACCATATAAACATTGTTCGTTGGGAGAAATGCAAAAGGGATGAGCCCATGCTCGTAGTCAGAGCACCCACAACACAGGAGTTCATTGCGCTTCGCCGGGCTGCGGAGTGGCATGTCCCAGATCCCGATGCCGCAGCAATTGCTATTGAGGATAGCCTGTTTACCGTGGGTGTGGAGAAGGACCGTCATTGCTTCGGGGCGGGTCGAGTTGTTGGCGATGGCTCTTCGGTTTTTCTGGTACAGAAGAAAGCAGATCAGACCTTCATTCTTGACAGAAATTGATAGAATACGAAGCATCGGCTTTGCCGAACCTGTTTAAACCCTGCCGGCAAGACAGGCGCTCAAACGTGATTGTCACTGATCGAAACTAATGGAGGTGAAAACCATGGCACCAGAAACCTTTGGCCCGAAACCGCCGCGAAATATCAAACCCTGGGAAAAGCCCGGTGGCAAAGTGATTGCCAATCCAAACCTCGTATCACTCGCTGAAAACAAAAGCTGGAAACCGACAAAATACGTCAGCTACCTGTGGGTGCTGCCCAGTCAGAACAATTTGTTTGTTGGAATCGAAACACAGGTATTGACCGAGCACACGGTCAAGGGGGGCCCCTCCACCAACCAAATGTACGGTCATCCCACGCTCATCGGAGGCGCCACCGCGCTGTACGGAGGCGAGCTTCTCTACAAGCCTTCCCTCGGTTCGGCGAGCGGCTGGATCATCAACGGCGCCTCCGGCCGCTATGGCCGCAGCAGTTCACGGGCGCTTAACAGCGCATACCTGAGGCTGGCCCAGAGCCTCTTTTCCAGCCTGATAGGTCTCGATGTTAACATCTCCTCCTACGAGGTTCGCGACGGATGACGAATTCATCGTTGTTCAGGGTATAATTGATATGCTGGTTCAGACACCGCAGGGTCTTGTTATTATAGATTTCAAAACCGATAATGTAGCCGCCGGGGAGGTTCGCGAGCGAGCCGAGCTTTATCGCCGCCAGTTAGACCTTTACAGCCGCGCCGCCTCAGCCATCCTCAAGTCCGAATCCATCGCCAAATGGCTATATTTCCTAACACCAGCCACCGAGTTTGAGCTCAAATGAGTCTCCGTTTATTCTTGCTATATCCCAGGTCAATTGTCCATTGTCATTCCTGCGAAAGCAGGAATCCATTACCTCGTCATTCCGAGCGCAGCGCAGAGCGTAGCGGAATGGAGATGATACGCATGAAATTATTCTCTTATGCCTTGTGCTCTTATGCACTTGTGCCTTGTGCACTTTTTGTCTTTTTTCTTGCAAATCCCGCTTCAACAGTGTAGATTCTCTCATTAGCGACCAACGAACCGAGACATCTTGGATTTAGGCTTCTTAATAATGGATTTGGATAGAAAATGTTCTCCGGCCTGAATTATTTGTGAGTTTGATGCGTACATATTAGTTGGAATTAAATATTGTGTCCCTGGAATTCCTTCAAAAAAAACCAAAAACCAACCCCTCACGGGTTGGTTTTTGATTTAACTTTATGGCACTCCGTTTATTCTGTTACTTCGTTCAAACCCTTCTCGGGGGCTCCTTCCGGCGCTTCGTTCAAACTTGGCTCTCCAGCAGGGGCTCCTGCCGGCGGCTGTGCATTTCTGTAGGATGCAAGCGTGAACGCAGGTAAGTTATTTTGGTCAAGGCCGAGGAGGATTTTTAGGCCATCCGCGTTCGTGAACTCCAAAAACTTTACATTGCGCGAGTCAATCAGCTTTGCATTTTCTGGATATTCGCTGACAACTTGGTCATAGGTGAGCGCTCTCAGGTCTTTTGCGTTTTGCGCTTCCTGCAGTATTGTGAGTACGTCAATATGCATTTCTTGTTTGAGCGCTCCCTGTTGCTCCTGCGACAGACTTGCCACTGTTTTGTAGCTCTTTTGCGCTATCTCCTGTGCAGAAGCTTGCGGCGTTGCGCCTTTGAAGGTGAAAATAAACACCACAATAATTGTGGCGATGGTAACAATGCCGCCGACAGGAACTGCTTTTTTGAGTAGAGACATAGTAGTTTCTCCTTTCCAATAGCCAGAATTAAGCAGAGCCATTTTGAGCCGGCGCTGATGACTCTGAAGCTCGACCTCAGGGAGGTCAAGGTTTTCTAATTTCTTGATTAAGTCGTCTTTATTCATAATTCTGGGTATTATTAGTGGTTAATGTTAGTTTTTTCGACCTTTCGCTATCTGCAATGCGCGCTTGCGCTATTTATAATGCGCGACTCGGCGAAAGGTTGCGTTTTTTATCTCTTCGTTCATTGATGCCCGCAGTTTTTCAAGGCCGCGGTGAAGTAGAGATTTTATTGTGCCATCGGATTTACCTAAAATCTCTCTGATTTCTTTTATCTGCTTTTGTTCAAAGAATCGCAGAGTGATTACTTCTTGATATTTAATATCGAGCTGGCCGATTTTCTGCTGAAAAACAATAAAATCCTGATGCTGTTTTAACTTTTCTTGGGCTTCAATTATTTCGGTTTCGGGATTATGCAAAGAAACCGGCTCAAAGCCCAGTTCTTGTAATTCATCAAGAGAAGCGGATTTATATTTGCATCTTCTGAAATACTTATTGATTTCGTTGGTGGCAATTTTATACAGCCATGAGGAAAAAGAGATGTTGCGCCAGCGGAATTGCCAAAGTTTTTTGAGAGCCTTAAAAAATGTTTCCGAAGTAATGTCTTGGGCACTTTCAAGATTGGCGGTTCGCTTCAAAACATAACCAAAGATTTTGGGATAATAGTGGCCATAAACTTTAGCTAAAACCTCTGGGTCTTTTTGAGCCAGTTTAATCAGTTCTTTTTCTTCGTTTAAGTCCATAGCTTAAGCATAATAAAATAAGCGCACTTAATATTATAATGCGCCAATTTGAAAATGGTTGCACATTTAGAGTAATTCACTCGCTTTCACGCATAGAGCCTTGGTGATTTTTTGAACGGTTAATAACGATGGTTTTCTTTTTCCTGATACTGAGATTAGGGACGTTTACGAATAGCATGAAGATAAGCGTCTGGTGGCAGCCGCTGAGCGAATGTAGTGAGCGAAGTGGATGTTATTTCTCAAGCATCCAGAATCGAGCATCTCCCTTCGTAAATCCGTTTAATCCGTGGTTATTTTCGTGCCTAAGTTTCTCTGCGCCCTCCTTCGACCCTTCGGCGGAGTTTACCTTGAGCGAAGCCGAATAGGCTCGGTACAGGCCATCAATTAGAATCCGGAATCCAGTATCAAGAATCGAGCATCTCCCTTCGTAAATCCGTTAAATCCGTGTAACTTGTGCCCGCGCAGGCGGGTATCCGTGGTTAATTTCACTTGATTTTTGTTCGAAAATATGTTAAAATACCCACATATTAGCCAGAAGGCTAACGCAAACCGCCAGTAGGCGGCAGATATAGCGGAGAACCGCACGTTTTCGTATCAGCAGATACACGCCAAAAAGCATTATCTTTCAAGCCAGAAAAGATTTTG
>JBAQFY010000104.1:0-7624 GCA_049287505.1 Sedimentisphaerales bacterium
TGCGCCAATGGCTTCTGGCAATAGACGTGCTTGCCCATCTTGATAGCCATCATTGCTGCGACGGCGTGCGTATTATCCGGCGTTGATACCGTAACTGCGTCGATATTTTTGCCTTCCTTGTCTAACATCTTGCGGAAATCACGGTATTTCTTCGCGTTAGGTAAACGTTTGAAAGTATCGGCTGCATGTTTCCAATCCACATCGCATAGTGCAATTATGTTTTCTGCGCTCATTTGTCCGACATCGCTCGCCCCCATACCCCCGACACCGATACAGGCGATATTCAGCTTCTCACTCGGTGAGATATAACGGGGACCTCCCAGCACATAACGGGGGACAACCGTAAACACCGCCGCTGCCGCTGCAGCGCCCATAAAATCACGCCGGGATAGCGCGCCGTCGCCATAGCGGCTTTGGCGCGTCGGCGACTTCCCATTTCGTCCTTTGTTAAGGTTTTGCTTGTCTCTCATAACAATATTCCTCTTATTATATCTTGTTGCTCGTTGCTTACAGAATCGGCACGTGCCTGGTTAATCATTAGACCGAAACTACAGCTCCCAGCCCTCGCGATAGCTACAGCTGAGGAACTTATTAGCCTCAGGCATATTCGTAAACTTAAAGCCGGCGCTGTCCCACAGCAGACTGGTACGGGTCAGTTTTTCTTTTAGTTCCGGGCGCAGTGCGATATTGCCAAGGAGCACTGCCTCGGCCAGCGGCCCCGCATGGTCAAAATTAGAACCTGCAGGCTTGCCTCCCTTGCACGCATCTATCCACTCCTGATGATGACCGGGCGAGCGGGGGATGACCTTGGGCGGTTTGCCGAATTCTTTCCTTTTCGATTCCGGTATCAGCGCGTGTCCGAACATTTTTCCCTTATCACCCACAAACAACGTACCGTTTGTGCCGAATTGCTGACCATCCTCTAATTCCTCCGGTCTCGGCGGCCTTAATCCGCCGTCATACCACGTCAGTTTGACTTCTGGCATATCCTCGCGGGCACCGAAATGGTACGTTACCATCGACGATACAGGAAATGTCTCTGTGTTGACCAGAGTGCAGCTCGCCTCAACGCTTAGCGGATATTTGAGCTTCAGTGCGCGCCAGATAGGGTCGATGCTGTGGCAGCCGATGTCTCCCAGCGCTCCGGTTCCGAAATCCCACCAGCCGCGCCACTTAAACGGCATATAAGCGGGATGATACGGGCGCTGCGGTGCCGGGCCAAGCCACAAATCCCAGTCCAACGTTTCAGGAACCTCCGGGGTATCCGTCGGCCTGCCAACGCCCTGAGGCCAATAGACGTCATTAATGCCGCGTAAAGGCCTGTCCGTCCATACGTGCACCTCGCGAACCGGACCAATTGCACCGGCCCAGATATATTCGCACATCAGCCGCGTTCCCTCAGATGCCTGACCCTGATTGCCCATCTGGGTGGCAACTTTGTGCTCGCGGGCCGCCTTGGAAAGCACTCGGGCCTCATATACCGAGTGCGTAAGCGGTTTTTCGCAATAGACGTGCTTGCCCCTTTTGATAGCCGCCATCGACGCTACCGCGTGAACGTGGTCAGGCGTGGCAACTATCACGGCGTCAATGTTCTTATCCTCTTTGTCTAACATTATGCGAAAGTCTTTGTATTTTTTTGCATCGGGATAACGTCTGAACGTCCCCGCTGCCCTATCCCAGTCCACATCGCACAGAGCCACAATGTTTTGGCTGCTTAACGCGCGAAGGTCGCTGCCGCCCTGGCCTCCTACCCCGATGCCGGCTATATTGACCTTCTCGCTCGCAGGAATATGACGGCCACCTCCAAGCACACCCCGCGGAATAACAGTGAACGCCGCCACAGCCGCCGCAGCACCCATAAAATCACGTCGCGATATCTTTCTATTTCGTTCTTCGTTTGGCTTTTTCCGGTCTTTCATAAGAATATTCCTCTCGTATCTTAATAATTATTTCTGACCCATCGCTCGCAAATCAGCGAGTAGTTAATCACCCATTTAACCTGCTGCTTCGTTGCAATTCAATTTACGACGGGTGGCAGCCTCAAAGCCGAAGGCTTTGGGGATGGTGAATGCAGGAGACGCCATCCCCAAGCGCCGTAAGGTGTCCCAAAGGAACTGCGCTTGAGGCTGCCACCCCTCCAAGCTATAAAATCAAATTTGACAGACTTCTATAATGTCCATCCCTCGCGATATTCATCGCGAATGTATTTGTTGGCCTCAGGCAAATTGGTAACCTTCATATTTGGGCCGTCATAATACAGCTTCAGGCCCTTTTCGTATAACTTCTGGCCCATCCGCACGGCAATATTACCTAATAAAACCACTTCAGCCATCGGCCCTGAGACATTGAAGTTGGAGCCGGCCGGCGGGCCTCCCTTGCAGGCATCGAGCCACTCTTGATGATGACCGGGTGAACGAGCTAAAATCCTCGGAGGTCTGCCGTATTCTTTGCTCCGGGATTCCGGCAACAGCCTGTGGCCTAACATCTTGCCCTTGTCGCCCACAAACAGATTGTCATCGGCATTGCCGAAGCGCAGGCCTTCTTTAAGCTCTTCCGGCCGGGCGGGCATCAGGCCGCCGTCGTACCAGGTCAGCTTCAACGCCGGAAAATCATTCCTTGAAGGGAATTCATAACGAACGATAGACGCCAGTGGTGCCGTTTCGGAATTCACCCCGCTGGAGCAGGCCTCAACACTCCTCGGGTACTCCGGCTTCAGGGCACGGAAAATCGGAGCGAACTGATGGCAGCCTATATCGCCTAACACTCCCGTTCCGAAGTCCCACCAGCCGCGCCAGCTAAACGGAAGATAGCAGGGATGGTATGGCCGCTCCGGCGCCGGGCCGAGCCACAAGTCCCAGTCAAGCCACTCAGGCACGGCGGGGGTCTCCTTCGGCCGGTCGATGCCGCGGGGCGAGATTGGCCTGTTGCACCAGGAATGGACCTCGCGAACCGAGCCGATTGCTCCGTCCCGAATAAATTCGCATACTAGACGGGTCTCTTCAGACGCCTGACCCTGGTTGCCCAGTTGCGTGGCAACACCAGCCTCTCGCGCCGCCTCGGTAACCTTCCGTATCTCATAGATTGAATGGGCCAACGGTTTTTCACAATACACATGTTTGCCCATCTTGATTGCCTTCATAGAGATAACCGCATGTGTATGGTCAGGCGTAGCAATTACCACCGCATCGATGTTTTTGTCCTCTTTGTCCAACATCCTGCGGAAATCGCGGTACTTTTTAGCTTTGGGGTAGCGTTTGAAGACGCCCGCCGCATACCTCTGGTCAACATCGCACAGCGCAACTATGTTTTCACTGCCGACCTCTTCGAGGTCGCCGGCCCCTCGGCCGCCTATACCGATACCGGCTATATTGAGTTTCTCACTTGGTGGAATACGCCCGGGGCCACCAAGTACGTGGCGGGGGACTATTGTAAATGCAGCTATGGCCGCTGCGCCGCCGATAAAATCACGGCGGGACAGCCCGGCCTCTCTGTCGGTCGCCTGGGACCTTTGCGCAGATTGCGTCTGCCGCCCTTTAGCAGTGACTTTATGGCCTTTCATAACAGCGTTCCTCCTGGATTAAGCCCATTTCTATTTTCACAGCGTGTTTGGCAAACTCTCAGCAAATTCAAGGGCCTGTTCTGCTTATCGAGCATCTTGCGGAAGTCTTTCCAATTCCTCGCATTTGGGAAGCGTTTGAAGCCACATGTTTCATTTGCACTCCATCATACTTTCGAGCAATGAGTTCCCGAGACCACTACAAGGGAAGGTATAGCCGACGCCGGTCACCCCGGGTCGAAATTGCCAGGATTCGCCGAAAACAGCCCAATAACTAGCAGAAGGATCTATGTTTCGCGATTCACCTATACCTTCATCTCCAGCGGTCCCCAACCATTGCGGGGCTCGCGCCAGGCCAAATCGTTGATCTTCGGGTCGCTGGTGATCTTCCCAGCTTCGTTCAGCTCGAGTTTCTTTCCCGCGCGGGCGCAGAGGTTGCCGAGTTGGACGTTTGCGGCCATGGGACCGGAGTAGCTGAAGTTGGACTGACTGAACTGGCGCGGCTTCTCGCCCCTGCAGGCCATAAAGAACTCCTCGTGATGTCCGGGAGAGCGCTCGAGCAGTTGTTTGGCTTTGCCGAACTCTTTGCGCCTCGCTTCCGGGATCAGTAGCGGAGTCTCCCAGTAATCACCAATCACCAGCATGGTTCCCTTGGTGCCAACAACCAGATTTCCCGTTCTCGGCAATTTGCGTCCATCGACCTTGAGCCCCTCAGGATTCTCCGGCATGAATGGCGTTCCGTCCTTTTTGTTGCCCTCGTACCAGTAGGTAGTGAACCCGGGCCGGCCGCCTTTGGCGCGGTAGGTACTCTTAACGATCATTCCTTTCGGCCACTGGTCCCCGACCTCGCCGTTCATTTCAATCGGTTCGGCAGTAGCCGCGTAGCCGGGCTCCATTATCGCGTAGATGCCGTCGGTAGTGTGGCAGGCCATGTCGCCCAGGGCGCCGGACCCGAAATCGACGATGCCGCGCCAGGCAAAGGGATGATAAATGGATTCCCCGACGTGTCGTTTCTCAATCTCCTCGCCCGCACGATATTTGGCAATATAAGGACGCATAGCCGCCGGGCCGATCCATGCATCCCAATCCAGGTTTTCTGGCACCGGGTCAGAATAACTGGGGCGGTTGTAACCCTGAGGCCAGATCGGACGGTTTGTCCAGGTGTGGAACTCTTTGATCTCGCCGACTGCGCCGGCCTTCACTAATTCGTATGCACGCCGC
This sequence comes from Sedimentisphaerales bacterium, assembly GCA_049287505.1. Taxonomy (GTDB): domain Bacteria; phylum Planctomycetota; class Phycisphaerae; order Sedimentisphaerales; family Anaerobacaceae; genus NIOZ-UU13. The sequence goes on from JBAQFY010000104.1 coordinate 4,778, forward strand.
CATCCATCACCACCGTGGCCCTGGTTGCCCATCTGGGTCACAACCTTGGGATTCTTGGCGTAGGCCGCCGCCAGCAACTGCGCCTCGCGAACCGACCAAGTCAGTGGCTTCTCGGTGTAGCAGTGAATGCCCATTGAAACGGCGGTCATCGACGGGGCAAAATGGCTGTGGTCCGGAGTCGCCACGAAAACCACATCGAGGTCCTTGCCGTGCTTCTCGAATACCTTCCGCCAGTCCTGATAGCCGGCGGCATTCTCCCAGCCTTTCTTGCCGAGGACACCGTCCCAGCGGGTTTTGTCAACCTCGGCGAAGGCGATGCACTGAAGGCCCGCTCTGTGGGATTGGCCCGTATGAGACCCGGCCTGTCCGCCCGCAGCGATGAATCCCACCTGGAGTTTTTCGTTGAGTCCCTGGGCCCGGATGAGGCTCGGGAAACCAATAGAGCATGCGGCTGCAGCGGCAACACCGCCCATAAAATCACGCCGAGTTATTTTGCTGCTCTGTTGTGTGGTAGTTTTTTTCTGGTCTTTCATATCAGTATTCCTTAATAAATAAACATCATTCTAAATTCTCAAAAATCATAATCGATAACAATTATTCCCCAACGTTACGTTCAAAACCAGCACATAACGATGGGTGGCAGCCTCAAGCGAGTCCCGAAATATCGGGACTCGCTTGGGGATGGCTCAGTAAGGGCGGTTCGCAAACCACCCCTGCTGCCTACAGCTCAACTAACCAAATGTTACGATATTGCACAGGATTGCCGTGGTCCTGCAGGTATATGCCGCCGGCTTTGGTCACGTCACTATCCAGGGCCCCGCCGGTCGGCTTTGGAAGACTTACGTTGTCATGTATCGTCACTCCGTTGTGAACAACTGTTACTTGGGCCTCTCTCCTCTCGGCACCCGGGGCGTAAAAAGTAATATCGTAACTCTGCCACTGCGTCGGAGGAGCACACATATTTACCATAGGCGCCCCGACCTGATAGATTCCGCCGCACTCGTTGTCTTCGCCTTCAAGGCCGTAGCTGTCAAGCACCTGCACCTCATATCGCTCCTGCAGATACACCCCGCTGTTACCGCGCCCCTGGCCACGCGCATCGGGCATAAACGGCGTGCGAAATTCCACGTGCAGCTTGAAATCGGCGAATTTCTTCTTGGTTACAATCGAGCCGGTGCCCTTCTTGACTTCCATCGCACCGTCTTTGAGCAATTTCCACTGTACGGAATCGGCGTCAGGTTCTTTATTTATATGCTTCCATTGCTTAAAGTTTTTGCCGTCGAACAGCACAATAGCACCTGCCGGAGGCTTGGCCCCCAACGTAGGTGATACCCGAATCACCTTTTCCATCGCGAAGCCCCCGGCCTCGTCTCCCTTAAAACTGCCCTTGAACTGACCGTCTTTAATAACCGCCTCGACTTCGAGAGTACCACCTTCGCTCAGTTCGACTTCTCCTGCAAAGCGCACTGCGTCTCCGTAGCGCTTGCCGTCAAGCACCGCGATGGGTTCCTGACGCGTGTCAAATTCTGAAAAGGACTTGGCCCTGTACCCTTCTTTACCCAGAGCTATCACCTGTGCTGCCAGAGGCCCCGAATCGCTTTCGTCGTCCAGTTTCCAGCTTCCCTTCCAGTCGCCCATTACCGCGTCGGCACTCTCCATCGCCGTTCTTGCCTCAAGGACCGGCTCAGCCGCCGGCGGGCCGGCACAGGACGACAAAAACACAGACAGAGCCAAGAGTGATACACACATGATAATTTTACAGCCGTTAATTAAAAAAACTGTACTACTTAACATCTTCAAAACCATAATTTTGTCTCCTTTTATTTAGTTAGTTCCTGTCTCGGAAGCAGCATTTGTCATTCCCGCGAAAGCGGGAATCCAGTTTTTTGCTCTGGACATCTGCTTTCGCAGAGGTGACATCGTCGATTTTTGTTTTCCGCAACAGATACTATTTAAAAAATCCTTTGCAAAATTGATGTTAGTTTTCTTTTTTGTTTTATCCTTCACCTGCTTTCTCAATCCCTCAATCTAATTTTTAAAATCTTTTTCGTTTAAGGTTGTCGATGCTCGTATCGATGCTCGCCCTAAAAACTTGAAGCTCGTATGAGTCCCGATTTATCAGGATGCCTATTGCAAAGCCGGGTTCGTGAATTTTATCCGCTATCCGGCTTCCAGCCTCCAGTTTCGATACCAGCTTCGACAACGCTAAACCAGCTTCTACACATTCAGTTTTTTTCAATCCGATTTATCACTTCTTGTGCCTGCTGACGCAACAGGTCATTCTTCGAGGTTTGCACAATCTTCTCTAATACTTCCCTGGTTTGTTGAGGAAAGTTTTCGCAGATACTCTCAGCGATTTTCACCACCGCAAATTCCGCTTCTCTGAATAGAGTCTTGTCCTGGAGGTAATCTGCCGACATTTGCAGTGCGCCGAGAGATTTGGTATTGGCCAGTCCTGAAAGCACCCTCCTTTTTTCAATTGCGTCCGGCGCCAGAGTCATTGCTTTCTTATACATTTCAATCGTCTCTTCGGGCGCTCTCTTACTATCAAGCCCAAGCAGCCTGATAGAACCACGCAGTGCCAGTATTCGGTGTACCTCGTTCTCGGTGCTCTGGGCTGCACTCAGTAAGTCAACCGCCGGCTCGGAAGTAGGCCATTCTGCCAGCGCACGTATCGCGGCACCCCGGCTCTCAATATTGTCGCTGTTCAGCGCCTCGACAAGCCGGGGCAAAGCGCTGCTGTCGCCTATTTTGCCCAATACGCTCAGCAGAGAACATTGCTTGTTGCTCTCTTTAACCGAAGGCAGCACAGCTAACACTGCTTCGGCCTGCCGGTGCTTGTCCTCG
>JBAQFY010000105.1:0-3300 GCA_049287505.1 Sedimentisphaerales bacterium
GCCGAAGGCTTTGGGGATGGTTTTTCCCTGGCTAAACACATACCTCTCATCCATTGCGGCCAGTCCTCGGCTATAACGCCGCCGGCTTCGGTCCAGGGGCCTGCGTGTTCATTATTCGATATTCAAACCGTTGCTTTCAATCCTTGTAATCGGCGGTTTTGTCTATATAATAAGCGCAGTCAATAATTTTGGAGATTAAATATGGCTAAGATTACCAGGCTTGACGACATTGTATCGCTGTGCAAGCGAAGGGGTTTTATATTTCAGTCCAGCGAAATCTACGGCGGCCTTGCGAGCTGCTACGATTATGGGCCGCTCGGCGTCGAATTAAAGAACAACGTCAAGAAGGCCTGGTGGAAAAGCGTCGTGCAGATGCGAGACGATGTGGTCGGGCTTGATTGCAGTATCCTTATGCACCCGATGGTCTGGAAATCGAGCGGGCACGCCGACAAGTTCGCCGACCTGATAGCCGAATGCAAAAAATGCAATACCAGAACTCGCGTTGACCACCTTAAAGAAAAAGTTACCGAGCAGACCCAGGAGCATACCGAGCATATCGCAATCGAAGCAGCTATGGCCAAAGCCCAGGATTTGAGCAACAAGGTATGCCCCAATTGCGGGACGGTGGGCCAGTTTACCGAGCCGATGCCTTTTAAGCTGATGTTCGAGACCCGGATGGGCGCCAATATTGATGATTCGATGACGATACAGCTTCGGCCGGAGACAGCTCAGGGTATCTTCGCCAATTTCAGAAACGTGCTCGATACCACCAGGGTAAAGATACCCTTCGGCATCGCCCAGATTGGCAAGAGCTTCCGCAATGAGGTAACGACCAAGGCTTTTATCTTCCGGACGCGCGAATTCGAGCAGGCCGAGCTTGAGTTCTTCTGTGAGCCGGGCACCGACGAAGAATGGTTCGAACACTGGAAGCAGGCCCGCTTCGACTGGTATATTGGATTAGGTCTGAAAAAAGAAAATCTTCGTTTCCGCGAGCACGATGCAGAGGAGCTTGCCCATTACGCCAAGGGCTGCGTGGATGTCGAATACAGGTTTCCGTTCGGCAGCGGCGACTGGCAGGAGCTCGAAGGCATCGCCAACCGAACGGACTACGACCTTCGCCAGCATCAACGTGGCATAAGAACGCTCAATAAATGGTATGAAAACAACCGGGACCTGACGAAAATAGAATTGGCAACAGAAGCCGAGGATTATAATAAAGGCCCGCTGTCTTATTTCGATGACGAGAAAAAACAGCGATACATACCTTATGTAATTGAGCCGAGTGCCGGCATAGACCGCAGTGCGCTTGCTTTTTTGGTCGATGCTTATGATGAGGAGGAGGTCCGGGGTGAGACAAGAAACCTTTTAAGATTTCATCCTGCCCTTGCACCTGTGAAAGTCGGCGTCTTCCCATTAGTCAAAAAAGAGGGTATGCCGGAAGTAGCTAGGAACATCTACAATGACCTTAAAAGATATTTCAACTGCTTCTACGATGAGAAGGGCGCAGTTGGGCGACGTTACCGCAGGCAGGATGAGGCCGGCACGCCGTTCTGCATTACTGTTGATGGACAAACCTTGGAAGACAATACCGTAACCGTCCGCGAGCGTGACTCGATGGAGCAGGTAAGAGTTTTAGTGGATCAGCTTAAGGATTATCTGCGAGACAAGCTGGATATGTAAGTAGCACAGAAAATCCGGTGCGCAGGAATTAACTTTTGCGTTGCAAACAATGGTGTAATCTGTTAAGATATTAGTCATGACACCGACTATTTGGCACGATAGAAATCAAGAGTCAATAGAGGCCAAGACCCGCTGGTTCAGGTCACTTTCCATAGCCGACCGCATGCAAGTCTTCTGCAGTTTTACCGACTTAGCCTTGTCGGTCAATCCTAACCTGAAGGATCGAAACCATGCTCAACCGATTGCAGGACGTGTTCAAGTTTTTTCAGCAACATGAGGTAAGATATATGGTTATCGGGGGTGTTGCCTCGGTACTATATGGTGTCCCTCGTGTTACCTTCGACCTGGATATATTGATTGATGCGACTCCCGATAACGCTCAGCGGCTTTTGGATGCTTTAGTGGAGGCAGGTTTCGGCACAGCCACGATGACAAACGCTCATGACGTCATAGCACATGAAATCACGGTCCTTAACGACAGAGTAAGAATTGACGTGCAGACCAGCACGCCCGGCGTCTCATTTCAGGATGCCTGGCGTCGGCGCAGGACCATAACATATCAAGGACAGGACTTTTTTATTCTATCTAAAGAGGACCTTATTGCCTCCAAGCGTGCTTCTGCGCGACAAGTTGATATTGAGGATGTGCGACTTCTGGAACTTCCTGACCAAGAGGACACAGCCTCCTGAGCATAGGCTCACCCCTACGATCCCCGCAAAGCTGATTGTTTCAGGATTTCTTTCAAAATGTTTATGGCGTCCCTGGATTTCCGGATTATTGAACTCAACGTTTACAACATATATCTCTGATCAACCCAGTAATGCCGGTCCGCGACGGCTTCTTTTGTATCCTTGTCCGCCTCGGCTATTGTTTTCACCTGCGACAAAGGAACCGCAAGCGTTCGTCTCTACCCGCGAGTCTCGACAAACATCTCGTGTTGACATTCCTCTTCGGGAGCCATTCGCACAATCTCGACTTCATCGCCCTTGCATAAAGGTGAGGTAGCTCTTTCGGCAATACATGTGGCGAGAAACGGAAAATGCAATTTCTCTTCAAGGTAGTAATACCAGCCCATCGCCTGTTCTTCCGGACCGTATGCATCAACGATGATTTCCATCTCGATACGATTCTCACGCTCGGAGTTCTTCCTGGCTTTAGCCATACTCATTTATGCCTCACAGCATTTTGCGATTCGTACACCATCGACAATTCTCCCTATCTTGGCTGCGAAGCCTAACGACAAAAAATCATTGGCGGCTATCGGTCGTCCGCTGGAATGGCTTGTCAGGCGTTTGTTCATCTATCCGCTCGTATGAAAGGGATGGGAGGCTGGCCTGTTGTCGAGCATGTTCAATAGTCATTGCCACCAGATTACCCGAAGCATCCAGATCAACATATATGTTCTCGTTAATCTCTTTAGTTTCGCCAACTTTAAGAGCTGAAAACTCCATTAACGCCGTATCTGTATCAGGAAAATATTTGATTCTCATTATATATTCTTATTTCCGCCTAATTACGTATATGATTCCCCATAAAACTCCTTAGACTTCCCATTGCCAGCCTTATTTTATTGCTGACAATCACCATTTTCCGGTATCACAAATATGTCGTTATTAGTTC
>JBAQFY010000106.1:0-9873 GCA_049287505.1 Sedimentisphaerales bacterium
TCGGCGACTCTGTAATTACTGCCATGCTCATATTGGAAAAGGTCCTCTGCCTTTAGGAATTGCGCCTGGCCATGACACTCGCGGCAGACCTGAAAGAATTTTTGATATTTTCGATTAAACCGTAAAAAGTTTGCAAAGACGGGAAGCGATAACTCCGCGGATAAATACGAATCAAGCTTCCTGCTGAAATCCTGGTAGAGTTTTTTATCCATAGTTGCATCTTTATACAAACAATGTACATAGCCGGAGGAATGGGCCACGATTGTAATGTTTTCGTTGCGCAGCGCCCGCTGAGCCTTGTTTGAGATAGCAGTACCGTTAAACCACATCGTTTTCGTAACGAGCCTTCTGTTGTTGGTCAGAATTCCGTCCTGTATATCGATGAAGTTTTGCGAATGAAGGGGAGTAAGTATCATATAGATGTCTTCGAGCGGTATTTCGCATACTATAAACGCCGCGGCAGCATAAAGGGCAGCCAGAGATACGCATTCTCCGGCCGCGGTTTGGTAACCTTTCTTGAGCCGAAAGGCGTTCATCGCCTCGACGGTTTCCGTCTTCCAGTACGGGATGATGTCGCTATTATATTTGTCCAGACCAAAGTGCTGGCGGATGTCCACATCAAAATAATATTTGTCGCCGTGATAGCCGAACAGAGCATTGCTTTTGGCAATGTCGTCAGGGGAAATAAACTTCTCAAACCGTTTGAGCTCTCTGTCCTTGCTTGTCGGCCCCCAGGTCTCAAGGTCGAGATTAAAATCAAACTCGTCCATTATGAATTGTCTTAGCCGCATCAACTTACGGTAGCTGCTCTTGCCTTGCAGTTTTTTGAAACAGTCCAGTTCTCGCCATTGCCAGATAATCGGGCTCATAATATTAGCCAGAACAAGGCTGTACATCAGCTCCGGAAAGACAAATATTTCCATATCCGAAAGCGTTATCGCAGAAGTGTATTTTTCTAATTGCTCTGAATCCATTTCCCGTTTGAACTCTTAACTACTTTTGCCTTCGAGACTCCCCGGAAGCGTTTCAACGAACATTCTTATATCGTCCCGCACCTTTTTAAAGGTTGCCATAATCCGCTCTTCGCTGCCGGATGCAAAATATGGGTCATCAAATGGCTTGTGGATAACCTTAGTTTTGCCGGTATATACAGGACAATTCTGTGCAGCATCATCGCATAATGTTACGACATAATCAAAGTCGATTTCTGAGAATTCGTCAATGTGCTTGGATTTGTGCATTGAGATGTCCACTCCCGCCTCATCCATCGCTCTTATTGCCCACGAACTGACACCGATGGGGCGAATCCCCGCGGAATACGCATCAATGACGTTACCTTTTAAGTGCCTGGCCCAACCCTCTGCAATCTGGCTCCGACATGAGTTACCTGTGCAAAGAAATAATACCTTTATCTTTTCTTTAGTTTCCGGCATAATTGTTTCATATCCGCTTGTCAAATTATCTTCCAACGCAAAATGTAAACAACTCACAGCCTTCACACTTCGCTTGGAAGCTGCCGTTGCAGTTTTCCACAATTCCAATCCTGCTCAAAGCAAAATCATATTTTACAGGGTCGGCCGGCTCAATTTCAGCAAAGCCTTCCGTTATTTTTACTGCTGTTTGTAAAGAAACTACTTTTTGGTCGTAGAATCCTAAAATCTTACACAATCTACCCATATGCACATCGACCGGCACAATGAGCTTGGCTTTATCAATCGATTTCCACAGCCCCGTATCAACGTCATCATCGCGCACCATCCACCGCAGAAAAAGGTTAAGCCGTTTGCAGGCACTGCCCTTAGCAGGATTGACTAACAAATACTTCAAACCACGTTTTGTCTTTGGGTTGTGCTCAGCAGCATACATATCAATAAGTGAGTTGCAGAATTTCGACAATTCCGAAATGATATTTCTGTCGTTTGGATTGTAGCCCTGAATAAAGAACTCCTCTATACTGGCATATCTGTTCAGGACTTTCTTCAACAACATCAGTAAATCTGAAATGTCCCGGTCTGTGGTGAAGCGGTGTTTAAAGCCTCTTATCTTTTTCCGCTCAGCTTTGCCAAAGCCTCTTATAAACGCAAACGGACTTTCACCCATACGCTCAAACAGGTCGGTCAGGCTTTTTTGAATCTGTTCGACCCGGCCGTAGGCAAGGTCAGCCGCCAAGAAGGCGGCAACCTCCATATCAGATGGATTGTCATACCGATATACAAACTGCAGCGGGTCGGGTTTTATACAATCACGATGGTTGTACTTGTTGTACAGTTTTTCCAGCACATTCTTTATTATAACCAGCCGTCTATTCACCAGGCACCGCTGATTTGAACTTATCGCATTCCAAATGTTTCTGCCATTTACACAAACAAAAGCAGACTCATAGCCATTACTACCATACCAGCGACTAATCCATAAGCTGCCAGATGATGCTGGCCATATTCTCTGGCGGTGGGCAGGAGCTCATCGAGTGAGATAAAAACCATTATACCTGCTACTGAGGCGAAGAGAATGCCGAATACTACATCGTTAAAGAATGGAGATAGAATGGCATAGCCGATTAATGCACCTACCGGTTCAGATAATCCTGAGAGGAACGAGTAAAGGAATGCCTTGTTTCTGTTGTTTGTTGCGTAGTATATCGGAATTGAAACAGCAATACCTTCAGGAATATTATGTATCGCAATGGCAACGGCTATCGCTATTCCGAGCTTTGTATCTTTTAGGGCACTGATAAAAGTAGCAAGTCCTTCCGGAAAATTATGTATTGCGATGGCTAACGCTGTGAATAAACCCATTCGGTATAGCTTCTTGAATTTGGCAGCCAGGTCCTCGGCATCCATTTCTTCCGCTCTACGGACTTCGTGCGGATTTTCAAATGCCGGGACCAGCTTGTCTATAATGCCAATAAAAATAATGCCGGCAAAAAAAGACAGAACGGTAATCCAGTATCCAACGACCTGGCCTAATTCGGCAATGAGAGAGTCTTTTGCTTTGGGAAATATCTCGATGAAAGAAACGTATATCATAACTCCAGCAGAAAAACCAAGGGCTGTAGAAAGCAACTTTGTGTTAGTTCGCTTGGCAAAAAATGCCAAAGCACTGCCCAATCCTGTTGATAGGCCCGCAAATAGTGTTAACCCAAACGCTATTAAAAAGTTCTTTAATTCCATAGTTTTTTCACTTAATGTTCAAATAAACCGCCGGGCAATCATGGGGTACGATTGTTGAGCTCCATAATCAATCGAGCTTACGCCCAGAAGTCCCTTAGCAAAGAGAAAAACTTTTCATCACAAGGTTGATAAGCAATTTTCAAATAATATTAAGCCCTTACTTACCCTCGTTTAATTTATCTATCATCTCCTGAACTTCTTCAGACCCTTCGGCACCGGTCTATCCATTCTCATAAACAACGGTTCATAATTGTACTATAAATACAGTTTATTTCTGGTTCAAAATCAGACCTCTATGTTGTTTAAGACCTTGCGAAGTGTTTGGGCCGAGGCTTTCAAAGCCGTCTGTTCGTCCTCAGAAAGACGGGCCGTTATAAGCCGCTCCACACCCTTTTTCCCAACCACACAGGGGACGCTAAGACAAACATTATTAATATCATATTCACCCTGCAGCAGAAGTGAGACCGTTAATATGCTGTGCTCATTTCGTAAAATCGCCCCAGAAATACGGGCCAAAGACAAGCCTATCGCATAATACGTCGAGCCCTTATAATCGATAATATGATAGGCCGAATCCCGAACGCGACCAGCAATTTCTTCGTGTGTCTTCTTGGGGTCGCACCCTCGGCAGATAGCGCAATAGTCCTTCATAAGAACACCAGCTACGTGAGTCATACTCCAGGCCGCAACCTCACTGTCACCGTGTTCGCCAAGAATGTAAGCATGTACGTTTCGCGTATCAATGCCGCAATGACGGCTCAACATCGACCGAAATCGAGCACTGTCAAGAACGGTTCCTGAGCCGATAACACGTTCGCGGGGCCAACCGAGTCGTAGTAAAGCCACCTGAGTCAATGCATCCACAGGATTTGCCACCATAATAAGGACAGCATCAGAATCCCATTTTTTAATTTCGTCGCAAATCGATTTAACTATGTCAGCGTTGCGCCGGATAAGCTCAAGGCGTGACTGGCCCGGGATTTGTTTGGTGCCGGCCGTAACAACGACCAAATTTGCATCGGCACAGTCCGAGTAATCACCTGAACGAATTTCTACAGGTTGAACGAATGCCAACCCATGTTCGAGGTCCATAACTTCCCCCTTGACACGCTTTTGGTCGAGGTCAATCAGGACAATCTCCCCTGCAAAGCCGGTGTGCATTAATGCATAAACATAGGTGGTTCCAACTAAACCAGCTCCTATTACAACTACTTTTCTTTCCTGTTTGCTAACATTATTCATTCTTGTCATACTATACTTGGTTCCTATTCTATATCTTCTCTTTGAGGAAGGATGTTCATATCATTTTATTTTCCACTTCCTTGTCTATATCAAGAAATTTTTTCCACTGGCGGATGTGTCCGTATTCATCGGCCTGGTCTTTTTCGATTATCCGACGCGTATTCTCGTCCCAGTCGATTGTCTTGAGAAGCTCGGCATAGTCGTGGACAGCTTTTGTTTCGACCCAGATGCCGGTTTTGAGAATTGCCTTTCTGCCCACCAGACGAGAAATAAAACCAAACGCAAAGCCAATGAACCAATACGCCAATCTGATTATACAGGGCTTGAAACCATATTCGTAGAGCTTAACCTGAAAATCCTGGTAGTGTGTCATCTCGTTACACATAGCGGCAATCAATTGACGGTTGAATTCACAGTTCTCTCTGGTAATCTGAAATCGGTAAATGGTTATTGCCATAATCTCCAGCGTATGCAATGTTAGGAGCCCTTTTCTTATAGCCTCTAATCTGTCAGGTTCCATCCCCCGGCCTCTCATCTTGAAATCCTCACTGTGCATCTGAGGCCGAATGATTGAGATGTCATAATCTGCCTGGCCCTGTGTTTTCTGATTGGACATCTTTAGTTTTCCCTCGATATCATCAGTAAGGATTGCATATTAACTTTCTAACAGTTTTCGCCATTTTCGGCCATCCGCTTCGATAAGTCTGTCAGCTTCTGCAAAACTCTCACTGCCGGCAGAATACTTATAAGGCGCCGACTCATCCTGTTCCCAGGCATGTAATATTGGCGTAAATAGGCGCCAGGAAACCTCAACATCATCCTGTCTTGTAAAGAGTGTCTGGTCACCAAGCATGCAATCCAGAAGCAGCCTCTGGTACGCCTCGGGCATATCAACCAGGAAAACGCTTTTATAGCTGAAATCCATATTGAGCGTGCTCATACAAATCTTTGAGCCGGGCCTTTTAGCCTGGAAGTTGAGCGATATTCCCTCTTCCGGCTGGATCCGCAGCACAAAGACATTGGGCGGCAGCTCATCAAGGCCGACAGAGGAAAACATCGAATAAGGTACTTTTTTGAAAGTGATTGCGATTTCGGTATCTTTTGCCGGAAGTCTCTTGCCGGTTCTAAGATAAAAAGGCACGCCCTGCCATCTCCAATTATCTATAAACAGTTTAGCGGCAACAAAGGTTTCTGTTTTTGAATTTGCTCTTACTCCGGATTCTTCCAAATAGCCTTTGACTTTTTTACCGTTTACCGAGCCGGGCCCATATTGTCCTCGCACTAAAAAATCGCCCAACTTATTAATATCAAACGCCCGAATCGAGCGCAGCAGCTTGACCTTCTCATCACGGACATGGTCGGCCTGAAAGGATATGGGAGATTCCATCGCCACCAAAGCAAGCATTTGAAGCATGTGGTTCTGGAAAATATCTCGAAGAGCGCCGGAGGTGTCGTAGTAGCCTGCTCTGTGTTCAACCCCTTGAGTTTCGGCAATAGTGATTTGCACATTATCTATGTAATTTCGGTTCCATATCGGCTCAAAGATAGTATTAGCAAAACGCAGCATCAGGATATTCTGAACCGTTTCCTTGCCGAGATAATGGTCGATTCGATAAATTTGAGACTCGTCAAAACATTGATGTATTCTGTTGTTTAATTCCACAGCGCTTTGCAGGTCTCTGCCGAACGGTTTTTCAACGACCAGCTTAATCTGTTGCTTTGTGGCGGGCTTTTTTGGACAGGCCAGTTCTGCTGAGCCGAGATGCTCTACTATCGTGGTGTACAGAAAAGGAGGAACCGACAGATAGAACACCAGACTTTCACAGACATTATGATTTTGCTCCAGCTCTGCAAGTCTGATTTTGATACGTTTGTAAAAGTCATCATCATCGTAGTCACCATCTATGTAATAAAGCCTGCTTGTAAAAGCGTCTAAGTCTTTAGAGGATAAGAAGTCGGAATTTTCTCGTATCGATTGCCGGGCCTTTTTGCGGAAATGCTCATCGGAGAATTTTTTTCGGCCGCATCCTAACAGGTAAAATCTATCGCTAAGTAAATCCTGTGTGAACAGCCGGAAGATGCTAACAAACAGTTTCCTGCCGGCCAAATCGCCCGATGCCCCAAACACGACCATCGCGTTCGGCCCAGCCACCGTTTCGGAACAGAGAATATCCATCTTTTCTACTGACGGCTTGATTTCCTGCACAACAACCGTTCCTTATTTTGGGCTGGTATTAAATAATGTTGTTATAGTATTGATATAATGGTGTTCAATCTTCAATCGGCTCAAATTCGTCCTGGCCAGCCCCGCAGTCGGGACAGACCCAGTCGTTAGGCAAATCTTCAAAAGCAGTGCCTGGCTCTACGTCATTATCAGGGTCGCCTTCAGCCGGGTCGTAAATATATCCGCAAATAAGACACTTGTACTTTTTCATATCTCTGGCTCCTTGTTTTGATATTTTCTTTGTTTTCTTTTCTATATAAGTTGCCGCTGTCCGCGGCGTCTTGCCATGTTTAACGTCCCGATAGTAGGTATATGTCATCGGTATTTTGCTGTCATCAATAGTTTCACAGGCTGTAATCTTGCCGATAAAAAGGGTGTGTGTTTCAATGTCAATTGCATCGACAACTTTGGCTTCTATAAAACTGACCGCATTGTCCAGGATTATCGGTGCGCCGGTCTGCCCTATTTTATACGCTACTTGTTCAAATTTGTCTATGTCTCTGCCGGTTCTGAAACCGAATCTGCCTATAAAATCCAGAGGTGTATTTTCTGCTAAAACGGATACGGTGAAAACTCCGCTATCTGTAATGTACTCGTGAGTTAAACTTTTTTTATTAACGCTTACTGCCACCATCAACGGCTCAGGCACAATCTGAAATACAGTATTGACGATACAGCCGTTGAATCTATCACTCTTCTTCGAACAGATGATACACATTGGATAGCTCAGTTTGAATAGGGATTCGAGGTCCAACATTCGTGCCTTCCAAATCGGCTGGGTTTTCTGGAACTGCTCCATATCGCAGCTCACTTAGTCGTCTTGGCTATTTCAAAGTATCCAGTTTTTGGCTCAAAGTGGCGATGTGGCCAATTTCTTCTTTAATTATGGCCTCAACCTTGTCTTTGCCGGCCTTGCGTGAGACGGATTCTTTCAGGCCGACATAAAAAGCGATAGAGTCCTTTTCCAGGCCGATAGCCGTTTTTAAGACGTCCTCTGGTGTTTCCTGACCGGCCAACTGTTCGAGAGGGTCAGCTTTGATGTTAAAAACATGTTCATCAGCCATCACTCGCAGATACATCTGTGCCTGGCCATCAGGGTCGAAAACGGGCGGTTCCACCTCTGTACCGGAAAACTCTGCCCGCATGGCTGCGAAAGTCTTCTCGTGCTCATCTTCCATAGCTGCAAGCTCAGAGAACAACTGACGCAGTTTCGGGAACTTCTCTGCTGCAGCGCGGTAAAACTTAGCCCCGTTTCTTTCTATCTGTTCAGCCATCTCAAAAACTTCATCAGCGTTAAAAGGCATAACCATTACTCTGTTTCCTTTCAGTTGCATATTTGCAATATTCTTTTGTGTTCCATATACAAAATCAGTTCTCAGGCTCATTGAGTTGTTGCTTTGGCCCTGTCTTCATGGGACATTGCCGCCAAATTCCTAATTTTCTTAATGTCCAAACCCAGCCCTTCGGCCACGCGCTCTCCATAGTCGGCATCGGCCTTGTAGAACAATGCCGTCTGGCGCAATTGAAATCGTTTTTTAGCACCGGCAAGGTGACTTACTATGTTGCCGATAAGATGGTCTCTGTCCTCATCGGTCATAACGTTGCGGTAGAGGTTACCGGCTTGTACGAAATCGTCATTGGGGTGAGAGTAAGCCTGGCGGGCTGCCTGGCCGGATACCTCAAACGGTGGCTCCAGGGAATCCGTGTCTGGTGCAGGACCTCCGACGCTGTTGGGCCAGTAATTCGGACCGCCACCACCGTTATCGTCGGTACGCATGAAACCGTCTCGTTGGTAACTATGTTCAGGGGCTGCCTTAGGTGAGTTTACCGGTAAAAGGTGATAGTTGGGTCCCAGGCGGTGGATGTGTGTATCATGGTACGAAAAGATACGCGCCTGCAACATCTTATCTGGTGAAGCGGCAATTCCGGGAACCAGGTTACCGGGGCAAAAGGCAGCTTGTTCAACTTCGGCGAAGTAGTTTTTCGGGTTGCGGTCCAGGACCATACGACCTACCTCGATTGGAGGAAAATCGCTGTGGGGCCAGACCTTAGTTATATCAAAGATATCAAATTGGAAATCTTTTTCCTGTTCGGGGGTCATTATCTGCATTTGCAGCGTCCAGCTCGGATATTCACCCCGCTCGATAGCATCATACAAATCTCTTGTGGCGTGATTCGGGTCCTCACCTGATATTCGGGTCGCTTCCTCTTTTGTAAGGTTCTTTATGCCTTGGTCGGTTTTGAAATGATATTGCACCCAGAAGTACTCGCCCTTTTCGTTGTACCATTTGAAGGTGTGACTGCTGTAGCCGTTCATATGGCGGTAAGTGGCGGGTGTGCCCCTGTCGGAGAACAGAATAGTGACCTGATGGATTGATTCCGGAGTTAGTGAAAGGAAATCCCAGAACATATCCGCATCCGGGCGGTTGGTAGCCGGGTTCCGTTTCTGGGTGTGGATGAAATCAGGGAACTTTATAGGGTCACGAATGAAGAAGACGGGGGTGTTGTTCCCAACCATGTCGTAGTTTCCATCCTCGGTGTAGAACTTAACAGCGAAGCCGCGTGGATCGCGGGCGGCATCGGGTGACCCCTTTTCGCCGCCTACAGTGGAAAAACGGACAAAAACCTCAGTCCGCTTACCAATTTTGGAAAGGAACTTGGCCTTAGTCAACTTAGTTACATTCGAGGTTACTTCGAAATAGCCTCCGGCTCCGGCGCCTTTGGCGTGCACTACACGCTCAGGAATACGTTCACGGTCAAAATGAGCCAATTTTTCCAGAAGATGGGCGTCTTGCATGAGAACTGGCCCTCGGCTACCAGCAGTCATGGAGTTCTGGTCATCGCCAACCGGTATCCCGAACGCAGTGGTCAACTTTTTTTTATCACTCATTTTCAAATCCCCTTTTTTAGATTAATGAACATATAAACCGTGATTTCTCATTGTTTAATTGCCCAGCTGCGCTGCTGAGCCTCGTCTTCGGTAGAATGTTAAGTTTGTTTTGGAAAGTCAAGATTTATGTAATTGACTCAAGTCGAAATTCTTTTTAGATACTTTGAGGCTGATAATCTTAGATTTAATTCCGCAATATGGTCCATCTCTTCCTGGATAATTTCATCAACCTTATCCTTTCCGGCCTTTGCAGAGACGAAATTCTTCAGGCCGGTATAGAAAATGATGGAATTCTTTTCAGCCTCGATAGCATAATTTAAGATGTCCTCTGCGGTTTCTTTGTCTTT
>JBAQFY010000107.1:0-17704 GCA_049287505.1 Sedimentisphaerales bacterium
GGCCTTCACTGTGGGGGATGGCACCGACGATGGTCAAGGGTTTGTTCTTTATTGCGCTGGCGGGACTTTTGGTAAGACTGCCTTTGGAGAATCTGATTAATGACCTATTAGATTTAGGACTTACTGAAAGCCAGAGCTTGACATTTGGCGGGTACAGGGTTATCGCCGGCTTTGGGCTTGGCCTAATTGTCGCGCTTATTCTTGTAATAAAAATAGTCAGGCTCAAAATGACCCGCTACGAAGTTTCGCCTGACAGAGTTGAATGGAGCCGGGGCATCCTCGACAGACGGGTTGATAATATAGACATGTTCAGGGTGATTGACCTGAAGATGCGCAGGAGCGTATTCGACGTTATTTTCGGAATCGGCTCTGTGGGGCTGATAACGACCGACAAGACGGACCCGGAGTTTAAGTTTGAAAAGATACACAGGCCACGTGAACTCTACGATATTATCAAGAAGGCCAGCCTTGAGGCCGACAGACGAACCGGCGTCGTACATCTGGAATAAATTTAAGAATTCTCATCCTCATCCGGGATATACTCAATCAAATCACCAGGCGTGCAGTTCAGCACTTTACACAAGCTGTTCAAAGTGGAAAAGCGAATTGCGCGTGCCTTGTTGGTTTTAAGAATAGAAAGATTGTTGACCGCCAGACCTGTTGCCTCTGCTAAATCTTTTAGCTTCATCCGCTTGTCTAAAAGCACATAATCCAGTCGAATGTTAATCATTTGCAAACCTCCTTTTAGACAAGCGTTTTTGACTCTTCAATGACGGGCATAACTCGCCGTAGTATCTGACCCAGTCCAACTGCAATCAACGGCCCCGCTAAATCTGGAAACCCAGTAAAGAAAATGTATCTCCATAGATAATTATTAAGGGAATTGCCCCTTAGGTTGGCGACATAAAAAAAGAGAAAAACTATACACACAATTCGAATTGCAGCATATAGGTAGAGAATCTTTTCTAGATAACGCAGTATCCAGCTTGGTTGATACTCAGTTTCAGATAAGAACCTTATGAACTGGTCTACACCCAACATGCTTAGCCCAACAACTATGCGTGTTAAGATTATAATTGGCTCGGTGAGAATGGCACTTGCCGTTCTAAGAAGAACATGTCCTGACAAGATCGAGAAAGCCCATATGCCAGCCGTAATCAAAAGCCCCCAACCGATGATTCGAGCTGCAACACAATAAATCTTAAATAATCGCCTGTTCTTTTCAATGAATTCATTCATAATACTATCGTTCCTTTCTAAATTTATCGATGCTATCTATATTTCGTTATTTCATTGAAGTTTAATTGTTTGCGAATATCCTTTAGACGAGCGTTTTTGACTCTTCGATGACGAGCAGAATCCGGCGGAGTATCTGCCCCAATCCGACCAAAATCAATATCTTTGCCGTCAAAGGCACTACTAAAGGTTGAACAAGGAGCAAACGCCCAGGACTGTTTTTTTCAAATACGACAACGTGCAAAACATAATATATCAAAACATTTTGTCCTATTAGAAGTGCTGCATAAACATAGAGAACTTTGTCACCATATCGCAGAATCCAACCCGGCATATATTCATTTTCAAGCATGTATCTGACAAGCTGAGCTACCAAAAGTGCAATCAGCCCGGGCAGAACAAACTCGAAAACAAACGATGTAAATGAATATATAAAATTCTCTGTTGTATATGGCCAGCCTATCGTACCTGCTGCATCACTCACAGCTAAGGTAACGAGCACAAAAAGCAAAAACCAGATAGTGCCACCACATATCAGCACCCATCCAAAGATTCTCGCCGCTATACAATAAAACTTCAACAGCCGCCTGTTCTTTTCAATGAATTCATTCATAATACTATCGCTCCTTTCTAAATTTGTCGGTGCCGACTATATTTTGTTGAATTGTAATTGTTTGCGAATATCATTTAGACAAGCGATTTTGACTCTTCAATAACGGGCATAAGGTGCCGTAAAATCCGGCCCAGTCCGACCAGAACCAAAACTTTTACTGCAGTACCAAACACTGTACCAAATATCACAAGCGCCCTTGTATAAAGAGACGGAGAATGGTAATTCGGGGCAATCATATATACCCAAATGTCATTCAAGATGGTCAGGAGTGCATAAAGGTAGAAAATGATTTCTCCATGACGGAGTATCCAGCCTGGTTTATAATTCCTTTCGACCAGGTACCTGATAAATTGCACCAGCCCCAGTATTCCTATCCCGATAAAGAAAATCTTGAAGAAATGTAATGGCCCCAAAATCATAGACTTCTCAAAAAACTCGGCAACATGCCAATCGCCGAACTTTGAGAAAAGTGCTCTTATGGCCATTACAAAGCCAGAAACCGAGCCCAAAATAAGAATCACAAATCCTATGGTTCGAAGAGCTTCATAATAAAAATGCAACAACCGCCTGTTTCTCTCAATGAGTTCATTCATACTGTTTCTCCTTTTTAATTTTCCTAATTCCTCTATATTTCGTGTAATTATAAATGAATATCATTGAATTGTCAACGAAAAATATTAAATATATAAAAAAATTTTGCTCTTGTTAATGAGTTGAGAGAGTCGAAATATAGATAAATAGCAAGTTCAGAAACTGAGGACTTTACGCTCAAGTTCAAGCATCTTCTTTTTGAGTGTTATTCCACCAGGAGCAGAGAAGCCGCCGAGTTTGCCGTCGCTGCAGATAACGCGGTGGCAGGGGATGAGCAACGGCAGTGGATTTTTGGCAAGGGTGCTGCCGACAGCCCGGCTTGCGCTGGGTCGGCCTGATTTTTCCGCCAAGCCAGAATAGCTTATTGTTTGACCTAATTCTATGGTCCTGCAGGCGGTCAAAACCGAGATACCAAACGAACTAAACCCATCAAGGACCAGAGGAACATCCCGGCTAAAATTCACGCAGACACCCTCAAAATAGGCGGCTATCTGTTCCTGAAGAGTCTTAAAAAAGGTTTTGTCGAGTTGCGGATGGTGGAAACTTTGTAGAAGCAGTGATTTAATTTTTTCGGGTTTTGGCCCGGGCAATTGTGTTCGGCAAAGGGCGTATTCAGTGCCGGCAAGGCCGAAATAGCCCCATTGGGTCTTAAAAATCGTGTATTTTATCACTTTTTGCATTTTTAACCACGGATTACACAGATTTAACCACAGATTTCACAGATTACACGGATTTTGTTTTTTATCTTTATATGCAGATTTTGTGGATTAACGCAGTTTGTCAAGTTTCTTTTTGACTTCTTCTTTCTGTTTTTTTTTCATTTGCCGAAGCCAAATTCATTGACGCAAGAGTGAAATTCTGTTAAATATACTGGCTTTTACAAAAACAGCGAGTGGCAGTTAGGATTTGCTTACAGCTTTATTTTGGGTTTTTGCTTTTAATTTATGTCTATCGAAGAGCTGAGAAAGAAAATAGATGAACTTGACCATCAGCTTGTCAAGCTGCTCAATGAGCGTGCGCGCGTTGTGGTGGAGATAGGAAAGCTAAAGACCAGGACCGACAAGCCGGTTTATTCGCCGGACCGTGAAAAAGAAGTATTTGCCAGGATTGCCGAGGCCAATAAAGGCCCGCTGCCGGATAAGTGTCTGGTGGCTATTTGGCGCGAGTTAATGAGCGGCTCTTTTGTTTTGGAAAGGCCGTTGCGAATCGGCTATCTTGGTCCCGGCGGCAGCTTCAGTCATACTGCAGCGATGCTAAAATTCGGCCAGAGTGTCGAATACGAGCCGTTGGCGGATATCAAAAGTATCTTTGATGAAGTCGGCAGGGGGCATTGTGATTTGGGCCTTGCCCCTGTAGAAAATACTATGGGCGGCGGCGTAATAGAGACCCTTGATGCCCTGATTGATTCGAATGTGAAGGTCTGCGCCGAGGTTCTGATGGCAATCCATCATAGTCTTTTGGGCAATTGTTCTTTGCAAGAAATCGAGAAGATTTACTCCAAGCCCGAAGTCTTCGCTCAGTGCCGAAACTGGCTGAGTGCCACCTTTAAGGAGGCACAAACTGTCCCAGTAGCTTCCACCGCCAGGGCGGCGCAAATTGTAGCCGATGAGCCGAAGGCCGCTGCGATCGGCTCAAACGTGGCTGCGGAATTATATGGGCTGAGAATCATCTGCGAGAATATCGAGGATATTGCAAACAATATAACCAGATTTTTGGTAATCGGCAGAGAAGACGCAAAGCCGACCGGAGAAGATAAGACTGCTATATTGTTCAGCACCGCCCATAAGGCCGGTGCCTTAGCTGATGTGCTCGATGTTTTCAAGCGATACGGTATCAATTTGACAAATATCGAGTCCAGGCCCAGCAGGAAAAGGCAATGGGAGTACTATTTCTTCGTGGACTTTTTGGGACACAGGACCGACAAGAACGTCCAGGATGGAATGGAAGAAGCGAGGAAGCATTGTCTGCAGCTTTCGATATTGGGCAGCTTCCCAAAAGCGACGGAGCTGCTTTAATTGTGCCTCGTTACCCGTTACCCGTGACCCGGGCGACGAGGCACGAGCGACGAGTCACGGATATGGGAGAGTTTTATGAGAAGGCCGTTTGTGGCAGGTAACTGGAAAATGAACACGGACAGTTACACCAGCGTAGAGCTGGCTAAGCGCATCGCTTCAGGGGCAATGGAGGTAGCAGCGAGCGGAAGCGTAACTGTGGCGGTTTGTCCGCCCTTTGTTTATCTGCAGGCTGTGGCCAAAGCTCTTAGCGCATCGAACATTGGTATCGGCGCCCAGGATATTTACTATGAACCCAAGGGAGCTTTCACCGGTGAGATAAGTTCGTCAATGCTCAAGGATATCGGCTGTACGTATTGCCTATGCGGTCATTCGGAACGCCGGCACGTAATCGGTGAGACTGACGAGCTGATAAATAAAAAAGTTACTGCTGTAATTGGAGGCGGACTTTTGCCGATATTATGTGTGGGCGAGCTATTCGCCGAGCGGGAAGCTTCACAGACAAATGAGGTGGTTACCCGTCACGTACAAAACGGCCTGGCCGGCCTGAGTACAGAAAAGGTCTCAGCGGTAACCATAGCCTATGAGCCGGTCTGGGCCATCGGAACAGGCCTGACGGCGACACCGCAGCAGGCCCAGGAAGTGCACGATTTTATACGAAAGTTGTTAGCCCGGATGTATAATGACAAATTAGCTGAGGGGATTCGTATCCTCTATGGTGGCTCGGTTAAGCCCGACAACGCAGCAGAGCTGATGGGCCAGCCTGATATCGACGGCCTGCTCGTCGGCGGGGCAAGTTTGAAGGCAGATGATTTTCTCGAAATAATTCAAGCGGCAATATAATTGGAAAGGTAACGAATATGACTGTTTTTCCATTACTGGCAATGAGTTTTGTTTTGAAGGTGGTCGCCGCCTTGTTTATCGTTTGCTGCGTGGCGCTGATTTTAATAATTTTGATTCAAAAGGGCAAAGGTGGCGGTTTAAGCGCGGCGTTCGGCGGCGGCATGGCCAGCGGGATATTGGGCTCAAAAACCGGAGACTTCCTGACCTGGGTAACAATAGTGTTGGTGGGTATATTTCTGACCCTTGCGGCGGTGATGGCCAGGTTCTACAAACCGAGTGACAGTGGCTATGGAGCGGACCAGCCGGTTCAGCAGCAGCCGCTGACAAGCCCGGAGCAACAATCCCCATTCGTCGGCGTCGAGGATACGACCGGTGATGCTAATGGCGCTGCCGATGTGAATTCGCCCGGTGGTTAATGAGGAGAGTCTCTCAAGGTGCAAATATAATGGCTGTGTGCACGGCCGAATTCGGCTTGAAAGCGGAACGTTATGATAAATAGTATGACCGGTTACGGCGAGGCGCAGGGTGAGGTTAACGGTGTAAGTTACGTCGTTGAAATCAGGACCCTTAACAATCGCTACTTCAAGACGATTATAAGGTTGCCGGAATTAGTGGCGTTTCTGGAAGAAGATATTGAAAAACTTCTGAGAAAGAATTTGTCGCGCGGGACGGTAAATTACGTGCTTCGGCTCAAAGATACCTCGGCCAACGCCCTCTTTGATATAGACGAGTCGGCCCTGCGGACCGTTGTGGAAAAATTGAGCCGGGCCGCATCGTCGGCTTCTGTCAAGGGAACCGTTGATGTTAGTAATTTGTTGAACCTGCCCGGAATCATTCAGCCGGCATCGCCTGATAAAGAGGCGGCCGAGAAAAACAAAAAGCTGGTTTGCCGAATAAGTCAGCAGGCCATAGATAAGGTCGAAAAAATGAGAGCCGCCGAAGGAAAAGTCCTCCATGATGATTTGAAAAAACAATGCGCTGACATACAAAAAAACCTTCAGAAAATACGGGCTCGGTGCGATGTAGTTCTCAAGCAGTACGCAAAAAAACTAAAGCAAAGAGTCGATGAGCTGCTTGCACAGGCAAGACTGACATTGGATGAAGAAACCCTTGCCAGAGAAGTTGCAGTTTTTGCAGAAAGGTCGGATATATCCGAGGAGATTGCCAGGCTGGATTCACATCTGCAGCAATTTGTCCAATGCTGTCAGGCTAACGACCAGGCCGGACGCAGGCTGGACTTCATCAGCCAGGAGATGCTCAGAGAGGCCAACACCATTGCCAGCAAGGCCTCCGATACCGCGATTATCCGCTGTGTGGTCGATATAAAATGCCGAATAGACCGGATTAAGGAACAGGTTCAGAATGTAGAGTAGAAAGGATACAGAACGTAAAGGGTACCGGAAGTTTGTACTGGAGCTGGAATGAACAACGTGGAGAACAGAAAAGGCAAGGTGGTGATAGTGAGCGGCCCGTCCGGTGTCGGCAAGAGCACTATCTGCGAAGAGGTAGTTAAACGGCTGGATAATATTTATCTTAGCGTCTCGGTTACTACCAGGCCGAGGAGCGAAGCTGAAGTTGACGGCCATGATTATTTGTTTATATCGGAACAGGAGTTTCAGGAGCGAATCAATAAGGGCCTGCTGCTGGAATATGCTGAGGTGTTCGGTCATCTATATGGGACGCCGAAAGGCAAAGTTGAAGAAGCTATGCGGGCCGGTAAAACCGTTATTCTTGAGATCGACGTTCAAGGTGCCAAGCAAGCCAGGGCAATTTTCCCGGATGCGGTGATGATTTTTATTTTACCGCCGACCGAAAAAGACCTTGTAAAACGCATAGACCGCAGAGGCAGAGATGCCGCTGATGCCGCTGAAGAAAGACTGAGCGGGGCAAGTAATGAAATCGCTGCGGCCTGGCAGTATTATAAACATATGGTTATAAATGAGGATTTGCAGCAGGCAGTGGACGAATGTGTGCAAATAATCGAGGATTCGACCAGTGGGTCATAACACCCCAGTGGTGGTACGAGCGATAAACCACGAACAGTAAAGCAGCAGGCTAATCACAAACGCAACGAAGCAAGTGTGGGAAGGTTCCCATTTTGCGGCGTATTTCAAGATGGAGTCCGAACTCGGATATGAGGTAAAAGATGATAGATGATCTCAAGAGTGAAAAGATAGTAAACAAAGTTGGCGGCAGATTCAAATTGACGGCGCTGATTCAAAAACGATTGGGCGAGCTTTTGCAGGGTGCCAGGCCGTTGATTGAGGATGCCGCAGGCAAAACGATGCTCGAAATTGTTATTCAGGAAATCCTGCAGGACAAGATCGCCGTCGATGACGGATTGCCCGCGAAGGCCTCAGAGAACGAAAAGAAAAATTAGGAATAAATCAGCTCTCCGGTACGCATCGGCGGTAAAACCCCGTTAGAAAGTCCAGAAATGGTAAAGATGCGGCACGAAAAGGGAAAATTTCTAACGGGGTAAAATGAGATACCAGATGCTCGAAAATCTGAATATTCTGCTGGGTGTCAGCGGCGGAATCGCTGCATACAAGGTGGTCGATTTGGCCGGCAAGCTGACCGCTGCCGGCGCAAGGATAAATACCGTAATGACCGAAAACGCCTGTCGGCTCGTTGGCCAAAAAAGCTTCGAGGCGGTTACCTGCTCAGCCGTTTTCACGAGCCTGTGGAATATGCCCGATGAATATAAAATCGGACATATAGCTTTAGTTGACTGGACTGATATTGTTGTAGTGGCACCTGCAACGGCTAATATCATAGGCAAAATAGCAAATGGTATCTGTGATGATTTACTTAGTACGACCCTTTGTGCGGCCTGGCGGCTGATTAAATCAGAGGCGGCACTCTTGGTTCCTGCGATGAACGATAATATGTGGAACAATCCAGCCGTGCAGCGTAATGTCAAGACGGTAAAAGAGATGGGCTTTCAACTAATAGGTCCTGTCGAGGGCCGGCTCGCCTGCGGAACAGAAGGCATCGGAAGAATGGCAGAGCCGCAGGATATATTAGAAGCGCTCGAAAAAATCGCTTCAAAAATTAACAAACGCAAAGTTTGACTCGATGCTGGGTGCTTGATGCTCGTAAAAAGAGAAATTCGAGTATCAAGTATCGAGAATCGAGTATCAAAAAATCGAGATGCGAATTTTAATCACAGCAGGCGGCACCCGGGAATACATTGACCCGGTCCGTTTTATCTCCAACGCAAGCAGTGGCAGGATGGGTTACGCCCTTGCTCGCGCAGCTCTCAAGGCCAGGCATAAAGTAACCCTCATAACCGCGCCAACCAACCAAAAGCCGCCAAACGGGGCAAAAGTAATCGAAGTTGAAACCACCGCTCAGATGTTTGAGGCGGTCAAAAAGCATTTTGAGAGGTGTGATTGTCTGATTATGGCAGCAGCCGTGGCCGATTACACTCCTGCCCGCCCGGCTAAAACCAAAATCAAAAAGACCGGCAAACATATAACTATCAAATTAAAACCGACAGCCGACATCTTGAAATGGGCAGGGCAACATAAAAGCAAAAATCAAATCGTTGTCGGTTTTGCCCTTGAAGACAAAGCTGTCCGAAGCCGTGCCGAAAAGAAGATGAAAGAAAAGAACCTTGATATGATAATCGCCAACAAACCTTCTGCAATCGGGGCCGAGAAATCAGCCGTTCAAATAATGACACGCTGCAACAAGTGGATAAAGTTACCGTGTTATACAAAATCGGTGATTGCCAAGAAGATTATCATCATGATTGAAGAGCTATCGCCATTGTCTGGGCCTGTTTAAGACAGACCCAGACGATGTGATAACAGCCAAGCACCTTATTAGCAGGATAATCTGTGAACTCCTTCTAAGCCGACAGCTTGGAGCATCACTTTATCTTTTTTTCTGGCTCGGTGAATATCATGTAACCATCCCTTATGTTAAAGGTCACTATGTAGTTTTGCATGAAGCTGTTACCAAGCAGGCCATCCTTGTTAGTCTTCCTCGGATTCAGACTTGGATCAATTACTCTGATTTACGGGCAGTCCAACAGTGCCAGGTTAATGAAGTTCAAACCTATGCTCTTAACCTTATTCCTATTGTGCCATTTGGATCTACCAGAAAAGAATTTTTCGAAAGATTTTCCCGCTGTTACACTATTCTTTAGCCCCTGTATCCTGGTAGCACGCAACGAAGCCCCGGCGGAGTGTTGCCGTTATGTTTGCTCTACTGCGAATTCGTCTGCTCTACCCATTGTATAATGTCGTCCAGCACATTGGCACGGGGCCCACGAGTCCCATCGGTACGGCGTGTATAGAAGCCGTGATCACAGCCCACATAGTGACGGTAAGTCAGATTTGCTTTACTCTGCTGGATGGCCTGAACCACAAGTAGATCTGCACCGACGGCATTGAAGTCCCGCGATCCGATGCCGATAAACACCGGGATATCCGCCGCAAATAGGTCGCGTGTACGGCTGGTGAAGTGACTTGCCCAGTATCGATAGGCGTGCCCGCGGTAATGCTTGTCAATGGCATCAGGATTTGCGTGAATGTCACGAAACTGTGTGATAATGGAGTCATATTGCTGGGCGAACTCTTGGGGGGAGATCTGACCGGTCTCAAGTCGCCCTCGCAACTCCGTTAATAGATTGAACGGGGTGGGGGCGCCACTGGTACCCAAAAGAGCCACATGTGTAATATTTGGATTGGCGGCCGCAACGCCGGCCGCCACACCGGCTCCATCAGAGTGACCAATCACAACTAGTCGAGACTTGTCGTATAAACCTTGTCCAATCAGTTGATCGATAACGTGGGAAGCGTCTTCGATTCGCCCTTGGATCGTAGCGTGTGAAATATATTCTGGGCTGCATCCATGATAGCCGCTGCCGAAGGGCTCCCCATGATCTCCGAGCTGGATACCGCGTTTTTCAATCAGGACAACGTTCCAGCCATCGGTCAGGTTTTTTTCATGGTGGCACAGTTCGCTGCATGGAAAAGGTATGACCAGCTTCTGTCCAAGGGCAGCGAAGACGGAGGACCCTCCTGACCCGTGCAGCAGGATCAGCAAGGGCTTGGCTCGGAGAATATCACGACGGTCCGAGCACAGATAGACTGTGATGAATGAACCGTCCTGGCGCGGGATATCCATCCTCCTGATAGCCACTTTGGGAGCTAATTTTGTCGAAACATAACGCAGGTCAATCCGGGTATTGTCGCTGGGAGCACGCTGGGTCTCGTGTCCTGCTCTGATTTGCCAAATCGGGGGCATCGTCAATATGATCATTGCGCCCACAACCGCTCTTTGGCGGATTATGTTTTGGACCCTTGTTTTCATAGTCTGCACCTCAATACTCACTGTCAATACAACGCCCCTTTATATAGATACAGTACATAGCGAAACCATTCATAAATTTCGCTGAATTCTGTTTTTCCTCCAAGCGGGCCCAGGTAATGCAATCATAGGCAAGATTCTTAATTGAGCCAAAGGGACAATCTGTGAACTCCTTCTAAGCCGGCAGCTTGTAGTATCACTTTATCTTTTTTCTGGCTCGGCAAAGATCATGTAACCATCCCGAATGTTGAAGGTTATTATGTAGTTTTGCATAAAGCTGTTGCCGAGCAGGCCGTCCTTGATAGCCTTCTCAGGATTCAATCTTGGATTATCCATCCTGATTTGCGGGCAGTCCAACAGCGAAAGTGATACGTCCTCCGGATTTTTCTTGAGCTGATGGAGTGGGATTCCTCCTGTTAATAGGGGTACATCTTCCATATTGAACATAGAATTGTAACGGCCGGTATCAACCGCCCACTGCCGAACCCACTTATCATTGAATTGCACGAGCACGTAAAAATCGAGACCCCACTGTCGATAGCGCTCTATCGATACCGGCACGATGGCTCCGGCTCTCCGACGATATAGCAACGATTCATCATTTTCAAAGTATATGGTTTTGTTAGGGAAATCTATTGTGATGGTGAACTCCTCGAAAAAGAGACCTCCAATGATGCCGTCAATGCCGCCTGAGAAGTTATAAACTGCCACTGTAGGATTATTCATTCTCTGGGCACCTATAGTGAAAGAAGCTATTGTAGATAAAGTAGCGGTGTGTGCTTCACCGTTGGCCGAATGCGCCGTGATGGTTCCTATCGTCTTTAGCCCCATCTTTTCAGCAAGGTTTTTGTCCAGCGTGAGTATTCCCTGACAGGTATCAAACAAATATCTTCCCTTGTGGGTATCATTGACCGTAGCCTCAACATAGATTTTGCCCCTGGTGTACTCGTACGTCAGGACCTGGGACGGGGCGTAGGAATACGCCACAGACATCTGGCCGGGTTCTGTGTTTTTGCCGGCAGCCAGTGCAAGGCTGGTAAACCCCATCAACATAAAAACACAGCAGGTTCTTCGCATTCTTCTCAACATAACAGGCTCCTTTCATAAAAAAGTTGACAATAATTATTGAATGCTTCGTGCATACCTTACCTCTCAGATGTTACTCTTTTGTTACAGTTGTGTTATTTTTTTGTTATTTTTTGAAGCGCATTTACGCTGAGAAGTGACACGACCAATACTATAAACGCAAGAAAACCAAAGAAAAAATCCTGATATGATTATCGCCGACACCTCTGCTGCAATCAGCGCCAAGAAATCAACGATTCAGATAAAAATCGCCGAGCACGAAAGGTTAAAACCTTCAAAAGCAAGCAAAGCAACAATCGCTAAAAGAATTGTTTCTTTCATCGGAAGTATTTAAAAGTCTGGCTCTCCAGATTGGATTTGCTCAACAAAACTCAAATGTGATAATATAGGGGCTATAAGAAGGTGTTGAATTAGCTACTTAAAAAGAGAGATAAAAAAATGAAGATAATGATTAAGAAAGTTATTTTATGGGTGCAATTATTGTTAATAGTTACAGTAAGCGCAGTGGCTGAAGAGCCGGTTTTCCCAATCAAGGTAAGTGAGAATCGACGGTATTTTGTTGACCAGAACAATAATCCCGTCTTCTGGTTAGGCACTACTCAATGGCAAATCTTCCGGGAATATAATCTGGACGAAGTTAGGACGACTCTTGAAAAAGTTAAGGGCAATGGTTTTGTCTTTGTTCAGGCGATGCTCATGGGCGTTGGTGACGGCACACAGCCCAATGTGTACGGAGAAAAGCCCTGGTTTAATAACGACCCCCTTACGCCAAACGAGGCGTATTTCAAGAATGTGGATTCTGTTATCCGGATAGCCCAGGATAACAACCTGGTCTTTTCGGTAACCCTTTATCATCAACGGTACCGCAAGTATATAACGTTAGAGAATGCCCGGGCGTGGGCGAAGTGGTTGGCTCAACGGTATAAGGACGTGCCCAATATTGTCTGGTCGATGACACCAG
Organism: Sedimentisphaerales bacterium; assembly: GCA_049287505.1. Taxonomy (GTDB): domain Bacteria; phylum Planctomycetota; class Phycisphaerae; order Sedimentisphaerales; family Anaerobacaceae; genus NIOZ-UU13. Next base: position 12,665 of record JBAQFY010000107.1, read on the forward strand.
AGGCAAAACAGGAGTTTGTTCCTATTCTTCGAGAGCTGGCTGCGGGCCTTCACGAAGGAGATGGAGGTTACCACCTTATTACCTTTAAACCCGACCCTGCACCATACTCATCCAGCTTCATTCACAATGAAGATTGGCTCGACTTCAATTCAATGCAAACATGGAATGGTGTTAAGCTGATTTATCCTATGGTAACAAAGGATTATAACCTCAAGCCTGTAAAGCCCGTTTTAATGGCCGAAGGTGCATACGAAGCAGGCTCTGAATATGGATTTGATGTAACTGCCCTGTGGATTCGCAGGCAGGCATATTATTCATACCTGGCCGGCGCTCATCACACCTACGGCCATAACGACAGTTGGCGGGTTCTGCCTACATGGAAGAAAGCCCTGGATGCGCCGGGTGCTCGTCAAATGGGCGTCCTTAAGAAAATATTTCTGGCACGAAAAGAGTGGTGGTATCTCGTCCCGGACCAATCGATTTTTGCAAGCGGCGGCCAGACCGGCGGAGATGTGCTGAACCTGGCGGCCCATCATAAAAACGGCGAATGGGTCATGGTTTATTTAGGCAGCAAGAGCTCATTCTCCATCAACATGAATAAAATTACAGCAGGAAACAAAGTGAATGCTTTTTGGACTGACCCAAAAAACGGCGATTCGGTTCCGATTGACAGTCTTCCGAATACGGGGGTGAAGTCCTTTTCGACACCCGATGGATGGGAAGATGCTATATTAATATTGGAAACATCCGGCAGTTAAATCCCCTCAACACCTGAATCGATAGCAACACCTGCATCAAGAGGCTGGTATCATATTTGTGCCGGCCATAATATCGGCATAACAGTCACGCCTTCAAGCGAAGATTCGCCCGCTGCCGGGGCTAAAACCACGTCGGCCTATCCCCAGCGAAGTTGAGGAATCTTGCACACGAACATTATAATCTCCACTCTGCTTTACCTCCTCTAAAACTCAATACCAAATACTAAACACGATATACACGATACGCAATACACTATACAAGCATCGCTTGTCCGCCAACTTGTCCGTCGTTTTGTCCGCCGTAGCTGGTTCCTTCGTAGCCTTGGCGAAGAAGGATAGCGAAGGCGGAAGCATTAAGCATCGATTCAACTCTCCGCGAAATCTGTGAAACTTGTGCCCGCGGAGAGCCTGCGAAAGTCCTGGATGTGCTCCTTGCCCTTCTTTCGAACACCCACGACTGCTATGCGAATGTCGTCGTTAGCCCCCCTGTTCCGGGACCATGTGCTGGACGCCATCGCGACACTACCAACAGCAGCTAACGAAGTCTTCATAAAGGTACGACGGGTACAATCGTTCATGGTCGTATGTCTCCTTTCTTACAGAATGCCTTGAAATTGGGTTTGTTTGGGTTTGAATTGGGTTTGTTTTTTCCACTTAGCCAAGTGTCCAATTTTTCATATTGACTTTTCATATAAGAGTTTACGTTAATTTGAGCGTCCTTGACATTGGGTTTGTTTTGCATAAAAAGGGTTGATTTGTAGAGGGTTCTCGACAGATGTAGAGGGGCCGTTGGCAGACCACAGACAACAGACACAAGACGCAAGACAAAAGATAACAGACTGAAGACAGCAGACTAAAGACACAAGACCAAAGACTATGGATGATGAATGATTCATAATAGACTCAAAACTCAAGACGAAAGACTAATGGTTAATTTGACTGGGCTTTTTGGCGTGTATCTGCTGATACGAAAACGTGCGGTTCTCCGCTATATCTATCGCCTGCTGGCGGTTTATGTTAGCCTGCTGGCCCCTAAGGGACAGGCTAACATGGGCGTATTATACCAAATTTTGAGTTTGATTTCAAGTAGATTTTAAATAAATGTCCGAGACACGGCACTGTATTCTGGACGCTCGTTAGTGAGGAGTGAGATAAAGTGAACTAAAGTGCCTAAAGTGAACTAAAGTGCCTAAAGTGAGCTAAAGTTGGATTCTTGAGTGGATTAGAGATTAGAGATTAGAGATTGGCTTCTGAGGTTTGCCGGGAAAGAGAACCCCCGGCAGAGAAACAGAGAAGCCTGCACCGGGGGTAAACTCCAGGACGGATGGCGGATGGCCGAGAAAAGGAGAATATCAAATATCCACCGCTATGCAATTAGTTTGTCGAATTGGCCAAAATTAAGTGATGAGCCAAGGATTAAAATGGTTGAGTACACCGTTGCCTAAGTCAGAAAGAAAGCACCTATTTGCTTGTCATTTCTTTATTGACAGAGCAGAATTTTTTTGTATTTTAGGAGAGTACAACAGCGGCTGGGATTCTTCTGAATGATGAGAAGTTCGGGATGTTATACGGAAAGTGAACCGTCTACGGGTTCTTTTATACGGAAACCATAGAATAATTAGAGACATTTAATATTTTTAGGCTTCGTTCATGAGCAGTAGGTCGACCGAAAAACAAAATTAGGCCCAAGGTGCGAAGAGGAAAAAGCAGGCTGAAGCTGTAAATAAACAAAAGTAAAAGAAATGAATAAGGTAACATAAATACGTAAACGTCCCTATTAAACTCTATTAAATTTCTTGTTAAACGCACGAACAGCATATGATTGGGAGTTCAGCCAAAGCATTTCATAATGGAGAAAGCCAGCCATGAGTCTGTTCCCAAATGAACTGCCACGCTTAACGCATCGGGGCATGGCTGAGAAGGTGCTGGAATGGCTCAAGACCCATCCGCAACTGCGAACGTCCGATGCCAATCGCCTCTCCAGCCAGTGCCGACTAATCGTCAAAACAAAGGGAATCGTCCAGAATGACGACCGAAACTGGCACACCATAATCCAATCACTCAAGGACGTACAGGAGTACTGGTTCATAATCGAGATACTTGGGGAGAGGCTCCTACAATTGCCATTCCTCGACGTATTTGCGTGCAGCTTGGATGACTCGACCCATCCCATGGATTCGGGGGAGTTCACTCCTGGGCGCAATGCACAGTTCGAGCTGTACGTGGCAGCAATAGCTGCAAGGGCCGGACTTACAGTCGATCGGTTGGGGGCCGCAGGCGCAGACTGGATTCTGACTACTCGAGCAGGATGTTGGTCGCTCGAGGCAAAACGCATCAAGAACCTCAACAGCCTGGAGAAAAACATCAGGAAGGCCGCAAAACAGATCGCGGCCTCGAAAGTCGGAGGTCTGATTGCCGTAGATATCTCACTGGCTGTCAATCCGGAGTGTTCCCCGCTCTCCGGATTCGTCCCAGACTCTGATATAATTAAGGCGCACAAGGATCGAACGAATGACTTGGGCAAGAAGTGGCAGGAGCCGATTGTGAAGTGGATAGGGTCGGCGAGTGTGGGATTCGTGCTGTTGCATGAATCTGTGATCATACCCGCTCAGGGCTCCGGGGCCGGACACGAGCCATGGGGATTGACTGGATTGTGGAGCAAAGTGGATGTGATCGCTTCTGATTCCTCAAACAGGCAACACTACGATGACCTTTGGCACTTGTTTCAGGTGGCTCTACCGAATCTTTGATATTCGCCATGTGAAATACGAGGGGAATTAAAGGGTACGCCTGCCCCATAGGGAGTAAATTTTTCGATGGGTTGTGCTTGATAATGACAGGTTTTGATAGAAGACAGCAGGTGGCTGAAATCCGAAACACTAAGCACTAAATCCTAAACAATACCTAATTTTAAAATCTCAATTTTCAAAACAAAGGGCAATAAAGAAGCAGCCCTGCCGGTCTGGAATTTTGGCAATTTGGATTTTGAATTTGTTTCGGATTTCGATATTAGGATTTAGAATTTGGTGGGGCAAGCCCCACCCTACCGCTTCGGGCAAAGGGGTGTTATATTGACACTCAGAGAGCTATAGAGTTTTATACGGAAACCATATAAACATAGTTAGGCTGCTGAAAAATACAATAAGGATAAACTTTATGAATTATACCAACAAAAACAATCACTACGTATTACAGCTTCGATTTGTTGAGGACAAATATCCTCTATTATTGGATGTTAGCTCCTTGATGTACGATTTAGTTCTTGCACATGATTTTGGGGTGATACTTACAGAAAAAGAATATTCTGATTATAAATTTAGCCAATACTTCTGGTATAGGAAAGGCAGACCGATTAAGCCATATCACAGAATACGTACCTCAAGAATTATAAAAGAATCTCCGTTGGTTCTGGAAGTTATTCTTGGTTCTATAGGCGGAATCTGGGTTCTACTTCAGATTATTGAAAAAGTTCAGAACTGGCCATTGAATAGACAAAAACTAAAACTTGAAGTAGAAAAGCTCCAAGAGGAGAAACAATTACGCTACGAAAACATCGAATTGCTTGCTGAAAGTCATGAAGCTGTACGTGAGGAAATAAATTTGATAAAACGTCTTAATGAATCGCCCTTGATGTTAAAAGATATTGAAATCAAAATTGTGGAACTTGATGACAAAGAGAATAAATAAGCACAGGCAGGCTAACAAAGCGCTGCACCTGACCGCTATTCCGCTGCGCTCCATAGCGGCAGGTGGGCTTGAGCGTTAGGCGCGGTTAAACTAAATTCAATAGAATACACGAAGTTCCCTGCTGATTAGGGGAAAAAGTGAAAAGTTTGCGGGAAAACTACTATCCACTTCGCTCGATACGTTCGCTCAGTGGCTGCCACCCGTCGCGGTTCAACGGAATTCAATAGAATACACGAAGTTCACTGCTGATTAGGGGGAAAAGCAAAAGTTTGCGGGAAAACTACCATCCTCTTCGCTCGCTACGTTCGCTCAGTGGCTGCCACCCATCGCTTATGGTCGTAGGAAGTCACTGAGGGATATTGTAGAATGGGAAAAATACACATAACAAAAAAATCAAGTACGTGTGCAAAAGGCGCACACCGGACGCAAAACTGCTTCGCAGCTTTACGCCGCTTATTTAAGCGTTACGCGCGGTTCAACGGAATTCAATAGAATGAATGAAGTTCCCTGCTGATTAGGGGAAAAAGTAAAAATTTGCGGGAAAACTACCCTCCACTTCGCTCGCTACGTTCGCTCAGTGGCTGCCACCCGTCGT
>JBAQFY010000108.1:0-10510 GCA_049287505.1 Sedimentisphaerales bacterium
ATATTATGTGCTGCAACGGGGGAGATGAGCTGTTGACTATCGCTTTTCGTGCTTTTTGTGACGGAAATCGGCCTGTTGCATATCCTGTTCCGACGTATTCACTTTATCCGGTATTAGCTAAATTGCAAGATTGCAAAGCAATTGAGGTTCCATTCGACGACGAATTCAACCTGCCTGTCAAGCTGACAAAAACCAAAGCGGCTTTGACCATTATCTGCAATCCGAATGCACCGAACGGCAGCTTTATAAGTATCGACGAGATGGCTTCGTTGGCGGATGAATTGAGCGGGGTATTGCTGATTGACGAGGCTTACGTGGACTTTGCCGAGGCCAATTGCACGGGGCTGGTTAAAGACTTCGACAATGTGATTATACTTCGCTCGATGAGCAAAGGATATAGTCTTGCGGGGATACGGTTTGGATATGCAATCGCCCAGCCTGACTTAATAGCGGGTTTGACGAAGGTCAAAGATTCCTATAATGTTGATGCTGTCGCTATCGAAGTGGCCACAGCCGCGATAAAAGACCAAAAGTATTTCAGACAAACAACCGAAAAAGTAAAGAAGGACCGCGACATACTGGTCGCACAACTGCGCGATTTGAAATTTAATGTGCCTGAAAGCTGTGCTAACTTTGTTCTCGCTGAGAAAAAAAACTGCGAAGCAGGTGAAATTTACGATAAACTGGTGCAGCGCAGGATTTATGTTAGATACTTTAACCTGCCCGGGCTAAATAATAGGCTGAGGATAAGTGTCGGCACGAGCGAACAAAACGATAAACTTATTTCGGCTTTGAAAGAAATCTTGTCGGAGTAAGACCAAAGACTCGAGACAAAAGACCCAAGCAAATTAGTTACAAATTAAAGAAGAAGCCGAATTCCCGCTTTCGCGGGAATGACATAAAAAAGGACGTTCTTATGAAAGAGAGGACCGCTAAAGTTCACAGGCAGACAAAAGAAACAGACGTTACGGTTGAGCTTAATCTGGACGGCGTCGGCAAATACGAGATTAACAGCGGCATCGGCTTTTTGGACCATATGCTCACGCACCTGAGCAAGCACAGCAAAATCGACCTGGTTGTAAAAGCCAAAGGCGACCTGGACGTTGACGCCCACCATACGGTCGAAGATATAGCAATATGCCTCGGCGAATGCTTATTGAAAGCCCTTGGTGACAAAAAAGGTATTGCCAGATACGGGCATAGCTCCGTGCCGATGGAGGATGCTTTGGCGAATGTATCCGTTGATTTGTCGGGCAGGGCAAACTGTGTGTATAATGTTGAGTACAGAACAGATAAGGTCGGGGATTTTGACATCGAGTGCGTAGAGGAGATGCTGCGAAGCTTTGCGAATAACGGCAAGTTTAATCTTCATATAAACGTGCCATACGGGACAAACAGCCATCATATAGCTGAGGCTATTTTCAAGGGACTGGGTAAGGCGCTCGGTACGGCTGTCAGCATTCTCGGGACGGATGTCCCGAGCACAAAGGGGATGTTGTGATTGAGGAACCTAAGAGTGAATATCGAAGCGGGATAGGCACCGATATCCACAGGCTCATCGAAGGCAGGAAGCTGATGCTCGGCGGGATTTATTTGTCGTACCCGGCCGGGCTGGCCGGCCACAGCGATGGCGATGTGGCCCTGCACGCTGTCATCGATGCTCTGCTCGGTGCGAGCGGGATGGGCGATATAGGGACGTTGTTTCCCGATACCGACCCGCGATGGAAGGATGCCGACAGCAAGGAGCTTTTGTTTATTGTAAAGGAGAGACTTGAAGAAAAACACTGGGAAGTGGTCAATATTGATTTGATTATACATGCAGAAGAGCCTAAGCTTGAGCCGGTCAAGGGTCAAATGAAAAGATGTATCGCAGGGCTTTTGGGTATTGATTTTACAGCGGTGAATGTCAAGGCGAAAACAAATGAGGGTCTCGGTGATATCGGGGCCGGTGAGGCAATGGCTGCTACGGCAACAGCACTTTTGAGAAAGAAGAGAAGAAGAACAATATAAATGATAGTCGGAATGGGATTTCAGAAAACTGTAAGTGTAGAAACTGGTTTGGCGTTGTCGAAGCTGGTATCGAAGCTGGAGGCCTGAAGCCGAATACCGGATAAAATTCACGAATCCGGCTTTAGACAGAAATGAACAATAGAAAACCAATAAGAAGTTTCAGGGATTTGGAGGTTTACCAAAATAGCTATGCAGCATCAATTGAAGTAATCACGAAAGTTGTGCCTAAGCTTCCCAAAGAAGAACAAAATGACCTGGACAGTCAATTGCGTAGATCATCAAAGGCAATACCTCGTTTAATAGCCGAAGGTTATTCTAAAAAACATCAAAAGAAAGGCTTTCAGAAATATCTGGATGATGCATTGGCAGAATCCAATGAGATAATTGTTTCATTGAGTCATGTGCGAGACTTATATTCAAGATTTGTAGATCCTGGGTTGTCTGAAAGGTTAATCGATACCTATGATAAATCCAGCAGGCAGATATATAATTTAGCTAAAAGCTGGCGGGACTTTAAAGAAAGATAATACGAGCTTCGGGTTTCCAGGGCGAGCATCGATACAAGCATCGACAACCTTAAACGAAAAAGGTATTTAAAAGATGGGATTGAATCTTTATAACAGCCTGACGAGAAGGAAAGAGGAGTTCAAGCCGTTGAAAAAAAACAAGGTGGGTATATATGTCTGCGGGCCGACCGTATATGGGCACGCGCATCTTGGGCATGCGAAAAGTTATGTGAGCTTTGATGTGCTGGTCAGGTATCTTCGTTATCTGAATTACAATGTTACCTACGTGCAGAATATAACGGACGTGGGTCATCTGACCGACGATGCGGACGAAGGTGAGGATAAGATTGCCGCCGCAGCAAAAAAAGAGAAAATGCATCCAATGGCGCTGGCGGAATATTATACTCGCAGTTACTTTGAAGATATGGACAGGTTGAACTGCGTTCGGCCTGATATAAGTCCGCGAGCCAGTGGTCATATACTCGAACAGATAGGGCTGGTAACAACACTTCTGAAAAAAGGTTACGCTTATACAGTCAACGGCTCGGTGTATTTCGATGTGTCCAAGTTCAAGGAATACGGGAAACTCTCCGGCAGAAACGTCGAAGAGATGTTGGCCGGGGCGCGGGTGGAGGTTTCGCCGGATAAAAAGAACCCGGTTGATTTTGCACTCTGGAAGAAGGCCGAGCCGAACCATATTATGAAATGGCCCAGTCCGTGGGGGGCAGGCTATCCGGGCTGGCATCTGGAATGCTCGGTAATGAGCATGAAATATCTGGGCAAGACAATCGACATCCACGGTGGCGGACTGGAAAATCAGTTCCCACATCACGAGTGCGAAATCGCCCAGTCAGAGGCGGCCAACGGCGTGCAGTTTGTTCGATACTGGCTGCACAATAATATGGTAACCGTTGACGGGCACAAGATGGGTAAGAGTCTGAATAATTTTATTACGCTCAAACAAGCTTTTTCAGGTACACACGAGAGACTGACCAGATACTATGACCCGCTGGCGGTAAGGCAGTTGATTTTGAACAGCCATTACAGAAGCCCGCTGGATTTTTCAGATGCGGCTCTGTTCGCGGCACAGAGCGGCTACGGGAAAATAACCGAGACGGTCAAAGCAGTACGAAAAAGAATGGACACAGCGAGAGAAGGCCCTATCGACGAGGAGATAGCAGGGCAGCTAAAACAAATGAGGGAAAAATTCGAGAATGCAATGAATGATGACTTGAATACCTCTGTTGCACTGTCAGTTATGTTTGAGCTCGTTCGGCTGGCGCAGACACTGCTTGAGGACAGCCATACAACCCAGGGAACCCTTAATTTAGTTGATGTTCTATTTGACCGGCTGGGCGGCGATTGTCTGGGCATCGTACTGGAGGAGTACCCGCAAACCGGCCCGGCTGGTGATGAGCTGATGGACAAGCTCGTCAATGTTTTGATTGAGCAGCGAAACGAAGCACGTAAAAACAGGGATTTTGCCAAGGCCGATGAGCTTCGTGCCAAGCTGGATGAAATGGGTATTGTGCTGGAAGATAGTCCTGATATAACCACCTGGAGAATGAAATGAGGATACTCGGTATCGACCCGGGTTTGCAGGTCTGCGGATATGCCTGTTTGGAGACGGGCGAGGATAAGGAAAAGCTAATTGAAGCAGGCGTTATCCGCACAGAGTCCGGCTCAGCCATAGAGCAAAAATTGAACAGGATAGCTGAAGATACCCAGTTGCTTCTGGAAAATTTCAAGCCCGACATTGTAGCAGTGGAAGAGTTGTACTCACACTACGTACATCCGAAGACAGCGATATTGATGGGACACGCAAGAGGTGTTATACTGCAGAGGTGCGCCCAGGCGGCAGTTGAGGTCAGAAGCTTTAGCGCGACGCGTATAAAAAAATCAATTACCGGCAACGGCAGGGCATCGAAGGAACAGGTGCAAAGAACTATTCAAACGATTTTACGCCTGCCGCAGATACCGGAGCCGAACGATGTGGCCGATGCCATAGCGGCGGCGCTGTGCTGTGCAAATTCGATAAACAGTATCGTTATCTGATAAATGACACTCAAAAAACCATCAAAATAGTAAATATAAAATAATCAGTAGTAAATTGATATATGATAGCCAGCATTGAAGGAAAACTCGTCAAGCTTGACAGCGATTGCTGCCTGGTGCAGGTCGGGGCGGTCGGCTATGAAGTAATGCTGCCAAGCTATTGCGTAAATGCTCTGTCCGGCGAGGTCGGCTCGGATATTTTTCTCTGCACTATGGAATACTATGAGGGTGCTCCGGGCGGCGGAAATCTGATACCAAGAATGGTTGGTTTCTTAAACGCTGGCGAGAGGGACTTTTTCACCAAATATATTAGCGTCAAAGGAATGGGCATAAAAAAAGGACTACGGTCGTTGAGCATCCCAATAGCTACCATCGCGGCGGCAATAGAGAACGCCGATGACAAGACGCTGATGTCACTGCCGTTGATAGGCAGAAGGATGGCTCAGCAAATTATCGCCGAGCTAAAGGGCAAACTGCAAACTTTCGCAGTTGGAGCCGAACCAGCCAGACTGATGGAGGGTGCATTCAGGCCATTCCAGATTGAGGCCTTGGAGATTCTTATCGTCTGGGGCGAAAAAAGAAACGAAGCAATGGAGCTGGTTGAATTGGCCTGTCGGAAACATCCCGATATAAATTCGGCTGAGGCACTTGTGCCTCTGGTATATAGGTTAAAACAGGGAGTAGAAGTTTAAAAAAGGAAATACGAAATTCGAATAACGAAATCCGAAACAAATCCGAATGACCAAATGACTAAAATTCGAAATCGAATATTTGAAATTTGAATTTTGAGATTGATTCCACCGCAAGATGTCCTCCGTAAGGAGGACTTAGGACTGCGGAGAATTTCGAAATTTGATATTCGGATTTTTGGTTTTGTATTATGGCGATAGGCAGAATCATAAGCGGGCAGTCTTTAAACGAGGCGGAAGAGAGCTTTAATGTCTCGCTTCGGCCAAAGTTTTTAGCCGAGTGTATAGGCCAATGCAACGTCAGAGAAAAACTTGCAATCGCCATAACCGCGGCCGGGCAGAGGTCTGAACCATTGGAGCATATCTTGTTTTACGGCCCGCCGGGACTCGGCAAAACAACGCTCGCTCACGTCGTGGCGAACGAGATGGGGGCAAGAATACGCTGCTCATCCGGGCCGGCTCTGACAAAGGCCGGTGACGTTATGGGCCTTTTGAGCAATATCAACACCGGCGATGTGCTTTTCATTGATGAGGTTCATCGGCTTAGCACGCCGGTCGAAGAGTTTATCTATCCGGCGATGGAAGATTTCAGGGTTGATTTCACCGTCGATAGCGGCCTGCATGCAAAGACAATAAATTTTCCGTTGAAGCGTTTCACTTTAATTGGTGCGACGACACGCGCGGGGCTGTTAAGTGCTCCGCTTCGCAGCCGATTCGGAATGCTGTATCATCTGGATTTTTACGACAGCTCAGAGCTAACAGAGATTTTAGACAAGTCGGCAGAGCTGCTTGATTTACACTGCGAGGATGGGACGCTGGAATTGATTGCGGACCGCTCCCGCGGGACGCCGCGAGTGGCAAATCGACTGCTAAAACGAGTCCGTGACTATGCACAAGTAAAAGGCTCAGGAGTGCTTAGTACGGGCATTGTCGAAAATGCGCTGAAGATGGAGCAGATTGATACACTGGGCTTAGATGAATTAGACAGGGCGGTTTTGCGTGCGCTGGCTAATGTCTATGACGGCGGGCCGGCCGGCATCGAGGCGATCGCAGCTACACTCGGTGAAGAAAGGGACACGCTGGAGGATGTCGTAGAGCCGTATCTTTTGCAAATCGGATTTCTGCGCCGGACCAAACGCGGCAGAGAACTCACAAAACAAGCCTGCGAACACCTCGGGCTAAAACCCCACAAAAAGAAAGGCACCTCCAAACAGCCCGAGCTTTTTGAACAAGACGAGCGATAGATTTGGCAAGTGCGGCGATGGTTATAAAATTATGAAAATACTCTTTGGGGTCTTTGATTGGGGGCTCGGACATGCAACAAGAGACATGCCACTAATTACAGAGCTTTTGAAAAGAAATGAAGTGCACATAATATCGACAGGACATGCCTTAAAAATTCTAAAAGATTATTTTAAAAATAAATGTGAATATTATGATGTTCCAAGTCTTTACTCGCCTTATACAAAAACACCTTTCTTCCAAATAAACTTTGCTCTTTCGTGTCCTAAAATGATTAGGAGCTTGAAATATGCAAGAAGCAAAGCAGAAAAAATAATTAACGAAGGTTTTGATAAGGTAATTTCCGATTGCAGGTACGACATATATGACAATCCCGAAAATTCTTATATAATAAATCACCAATTAAGGTTCAAAACCCCCTTCGGGTCCGAGAGGCTTTTCGAGATATGGCTTGCTTCAAGGATGAGAAAATACAAATACATAATCGTACCTGATTTTGAAAGTAAAAACCTTTCCGGAAAACTCTCCCACAATTTAAGGTATATAAACAGAGATAAGATAAAATATATTGGAATACTCTCCCACTTGAAAAAGATAGACATAAGCGAAGACATAGAATATTTTATTTCGCTTTCGGGCCCGGAGCCACAAAGAACAATACTTGAGAAAAAAATAACTACGAAATTGAACCAATTAAGCGGAAAAATTGTAATTGCAGGAGGGAACCCCAGTGCTGAATCAAGTCATTTTTTCGGGAATGCCGAGTTTCATAGTTTTCTAAACAAACAGCAACAGGAAAATATCGCTAATCGAGCAAAATTCATAATAGCCCGTTCAGGATACACCTCAATAATGGAACTTGCAGAGCTGAACAAGAAAAACGTATTATTTCTGCCGACACCTGGTCAAACAGAACAAGAATACTTAGCAGACCATTGTGAGAAAGAAGGATACTTCCATCATACCAGCCAGTATCATCTTAACCTAAAAAAAGATATTGAAAAAGCAAAAAAATCAAAGGGGTTTGAGCCACCCTGGAAGACAGAAGAATCTGTAAGGAAATTCATGAAAATAATTGATTCCTAACAGGTTGTATCGACTTTTTTGATTAAAATCCGTCCAAGTTTGTGAGAACAATAAGTTATAAAAAAAGCGGAAAAAACATCTATGCTATAATGCATATGCATCCCTAAAACAGTAATTGCCATAAATATTGAACCGATAAGAAAAAAATGCCTTATTTTCTTTCCCTTAAACAAAAGAAATCCTAAGAAAGGAATTGCAGTGTGTCCCGAAAAAAACATATCATTTTGAAAACTCAGTCCTTTGAAAACCCAGGGAAAACTTACTTGCATTGCATCCGAGGGGGTTCCGAGATGAGTAAAAATCATAAAAAGTGCTCTTAACATAACCAAAAGACTAAATTGGGACACTACTATATGTAGTGTTCTTATGTGAAAAACCAAAGGATACGAAAACAGAATTAAAATAAGTGTGATATAACCATAAACAAAAAGAAAACTCATGTTAAAGGGGCCGATATGATCCAGAATCAGGTCAGGAACGTCAATACCTTCCGTTGAAGAAACATAAACTCCTGAAAAATAGTCCAAAAAAGTAGCAATTCCAACAATTATGACAGATAATAAAATAAGATATTTGTACTCAAAGAGTTCATTTTTCCAATCCCGAAATCCCTTCTTGAAATACATTCTTCTATTCATTGATTTTTCAACCTTCTTACCTAAAATGATTATTGATTATTACATTTTACACTTTATTGTTAGGATTTCAATACGTACTTCGCCACTTTGGGGATGGCGGGGAAACACAGCGAAGCGGCAAATTAAAATCTTTCCGATTTAATTTATCATATTTTTCCTGTGAGTCGAGCTGAATACTTCTTACATGCCTTATCGAATAATTGAAGGCCCCCCTAAAATGGCCCTTCTATATAGGTTTTTTCTCCGACCGCCGGTACTTCGAACCGAGAATACGAACCAAAACCGCCCTTTTTCCAATTCCACTGAAGCCAGCTCAGAGATGGGTCATCTAAAGAAACAGCAAAGCGGCAAAAAACCTGCGTTGGCTGCCCCTCCCCATCGACATCTATAACTTCAACCGACATTCCGCTCAGTACAACTTTCTCACCCTGTCGAAACGGCAGGTCTTCAGCCCGAAAAAGACTGTTAAATTCATCGTAAAAATAAACAAAGTTCGGCTTAAAATCTTCCCGAGAAGTCTCAGGCGATAAAATGTTGCCGGTCTGAGCTTTAAGCAGCAGCGTTTTTTCTCCGGTGCGGGTTATTTCCAACGGCACAAAACCGGGAGCTAAGATGCGAGTTCTTTCAGGTAAAGGTTTATTCTCATAAGCCCTGAGAACAGGCAGGCCGAGAAACAGAAACGGATTAGGTGCATTGACCACAACTACAGTCTTATTCCCCAAATCAGGCTGCGAGCCAACATCTACGGTTGAATAAAAAGTATCGAAAACAAAGGACCAGGTCTTTGACGCCGTGAACCTTCCTGCCATAGCTATGAACAAATGTATGAGTATCAACGTCAGACAAAGTATCCACGCAGGGACGCGCCAAAGCTGGGATTTCGGAACCCATCTTTCCTTGATAAATAATCCACCGATGAGCTGTGCAGTTAATCCAAAAGCTCCGATGGCAACAAATAGCAGATTGCGATTCATCGGACTGGTCGCACAAATAGGAAAAATGCAAAGTATCATCCCCAAAAACCAAAATAACGCTACGCGGTTTTTACGCAGCAGGGGTATAAAAACGATAAGAAGCAGGAGTAAGAACGCAACAGCCGCGAATAAATTCCACCTCCTGGCGTAGTCAGAGAAAAGGTTGAACATTTCCGCCGGCTGCCAGCCCCACTGGCCGGAGAGAAGAACCGGTGCCCGCTTTACTACCGCCCAGGCGTAACGCAGAGGCTCGCCTCCGGGGTCGATAATAAAACCGCTGCTATGGGCGCCATAACCCAGTGCACTGTAGATTACTCGCCAGATGACTATCACAATTAAACTCGGAGCCAGGCTCAATGCCCTTCGCAGCCGGCTTCCATTGTCTATGATAAGGGCATAAGTAAAGAGGTAGGCAAAGGTAGCGATGCCCGCCTCGGTGGACAGCAGAGCCAATAATAAAAGAAACGGGGTGGCAACGGCGGCATATATGGACTTTTGCTGCCGCCAGCGATGGTACATCAGCAAAGTGAGGATTGAGAAAAACAACGATAGTATTAAATTTCTGTTCGCTATCCACATTGCCGGGAAATAATTGCTGTCATCGAGCATATAAAGCAATGCCGCCAGGCCCGCTATCCAAACAGGTCCCAGCAGCTTCCGATATAGAATGGAAACCAGAAAAATCACTGCTGCAAACCAGATAAGACTATGTGCGTGCATCAACATCGGTGAGTTTGGAAACAGTTGGTAATCGAGCCAGTGTGTAAAGGCGGTCAGTGGTCGCCAATTTGAGTCGCGAAAATCCTCAGCCGTCCACCAGGGTAATAGACCATAATCCTTGAATACCTTATAGTCACGCTCTGTTGGGACAATAGCGTACATGTCACGAAGTACCCCCGGCAGTGTGCCGGAATCCGGCGGGCTCAGCCGCATGTCGTAGAACCGCTCAGGCAGCTCGGAAGGTCCAAGAAGTTTTGCCCTGTGGAACAGGTCGTCCTGTATGAATCCGGCATTTAATGCAGGAAGCATAATTATAACGGTGACAACAGCGAAGACCGCCGGGATGTATCGGTGTTCCAGAGCTGTTTTTATAAGGTGTAGGATTCTAACGCCCAACATCGAGCTATTCGATTGACCTTTTCAAAATATATTTTGCCATTTGCCCTGATAGCTAATGCTGATGCAGCACAAGTTCAAAAAGAACTCAAAAAACCCAATTAGTCTGTCAAAATTGATTTGATAGCTTGGAAGGGTGGCAGCCTCAAGCGCAGCTTGGGGATGGCGTCCCGTGTATTTAGTATTTACCATCC
>JBAQFY010000109.1:0-27563 GCA_049287505.1 Sedimentisphaerales bacterium
GAAGTCAGTCCGCAGTCCTAAGGACTCCTTACGGAGGACACCTGAGGGTGGAAACAAAAGGCGATGTTCAGCCATAAGCTCGAACAAGGCGTGCTTCGGATAGTGATGCCAGCAGGCAGGATTTATCCAGAATATGACCGGGATATGTTCGGGTCTTTCAAAACGAATCGCACGCAGCGTGTTTTCAGTTATGGCGTCGGTAAAATCCATATCAATGTCACTCAGGTAAATGGTAAATGGTGAGTAGTGAGAGGTGAGTAGTGAGTAGGTCAATTAACCACTCACCAATTAACCACTCACTAATTAACCACTCACTAATTAACCAAAATGAAAATTTAGCCGACCTCAATTACCTTACCTGACCTGGCAGACTCATAGCAGGCGGTCAGTACCTTCTGGCTTCGCAGGCCCAATTCACCGCTTATCAGCGGCTCACGGTCATCTATGACAGCCTGGCTGAACTCTTCTATCTCAGCCTGATAGGTATTTACAGGCTCGGGCGCAATAACTATCCCTTGAGCTTCCGTGCGCGCCTGCTGTGCGTCGTATTCCTCGCCCCGTCCCATTTTCAATGGGCGGGGCTTGCTGTCTTGCTCCAGATATGCAACCATCTGGCCCGCCGGCGCCTGGCCAATGGTCCCCTGAGCTAATATTGAGCCCTTTGAGCCGTAAAGTTCGAGTACGTTCTTGCTGCTGTTGTCGGGAATGCAGAAAAAGGTATCAACCGTGCTGAGTGCGCCATTTTCGAAGAACAGCACAGCTACCGCGCTGTCTTCGGATTTATAATCGTGGACGGTATTGTTGATAAAGCAGCTGACTTTAACAACCGGTCCGAAGAACATTTCCAATAAGTCGATGCAGTGCCCTCCCATGTCGATAAGCGCCCCGCCGCCACCGGTGGCTGGCACCTGGCGCCAGGCACCTTCGATAGGCGGATACCAGCAGGAAAGCTGTGCACGCGCATAGGTCGGTGTGCCGAGCCTGCCTTCTTTGATTAGTCTTAGTGCGTACTGGTGTTGGGTCACAAAGCGCATCATAAAGGCACAGCCAAGCTTAACGCCCCTTTGTTCGCAGATTTCAATCATCTCTTCGGCCTCGGCAACTGCCATACCCAGAGGCTTTTCGCAGAGGACGTGTTTTTCTGCTTCGGCGCAGGCTCGAACCTGCTCGGCGTGAAGGTGGGCAGGCGTAGCGATGTAAACAGCATCGACATCCGTCTTCAGCAGTTCGCCAATACTCATTGTCTGCTTGGCACCAAACTTTTTGGCCACTTCAGAATTTACTTGTGCATTGATATCGAAAACGACGGACAAAGCGGCATTATTTGCTTTTGAAATGCCCTCTGGAATCGTTCTTCTTCTGGCAATTCCACCCGAACCAATCACACCCCATTTAATCTTCCTGGACATAATAGCAATCCTCTCTTCTATTTTGAATAAGCGTTTATTACCTTCGCAAGGGCATTACCTATCTGTCGGCAATCTTCTTCGTTGTAGGTTGGAAATGCAAAAGAAGTAAATGTGTGGCTCTGGTGCCAGAGGGCATTTGGGATTTCTACTTTGCTATAATCCACACTTTCGGGATTAGTGTATTCTTTGGACTTGAAGGGAAAGCCGCTTTTGCCGAAAGAATTATGTTCCTTGTATGCCCGCTCCGTATGGCACTGTGGCCAGAAGACCCTCCAGCATGGAACACCTTCGGCGGTGCACGCGGCGACAAATTGATTTATATCACAGGTCATATCCTCGGTGTCGAGGGAAAACGCCATAACATACCAGCCGTTCTGACGTTCCTCGGTGTCAATAGGTGTGTATCTGACCTGGGGCAAATCTTTTATCGCATCGATTATAATATGAGCGTTGCGTTTGCGTCTCGGCAGATTCCAGTTATCAATTCGCTCCAGCTCAGCCAGCCCAATGGCAGACTGCATCTCTGTCATACGATAGTTCCATCCGACCATATTATGAATGTAGGGCAGTTTCTGCTCTAACTCGAGCAGGCTCAGTCGTTGTTTAATGTCATAACCGTGGTCGCGAAAGCTGCGTGCCTGCCAGGCGAGGTCTTCTTCGTCGGTGGTTACCATACCGCCCTCGCCGCCGGTGGTAAACGTTTTGTTCTGGCAGAAGCTGCAGGCAGCGATGTCACCGATAGTACCGGTTTTTTTGCCTTTATAGACACCGCCGAAGGCCTCGGCATTGTCCTCGATGACAAACAGCTTATGCCTTTTCGCAAAGGCCATTATTTTATCCATGTCACAAACGTTGCCATACAGGTGAACCGGCATAATCGCCTTAGTTCGCTCGTTGACGAGCTTTTCTGCCGATTCTACGCTGATACAATGGTCGTCGATATTAACGTCTGCAAAACGCGGTATTGCTCCGGCTTGAACGATTGAAAAGCTGCTGGCAATGAAGGTATAGCTGGGCACGATAACTTCATCGCCGGGGCCAATTCCCAGAGCGCTAAGCGCTATATGCAATGCGGCTGTACCACTTGACGCACTGATAGCGTATTTGCTGCCCTGCCACTGGGCATATTTACGCTCAAATTCCATGCCTTTGGGCCCGGTCCAGTAATTGACTTTGCCCGACCTAAGCACATCTTCCACCGCTTTGATTGCTTTTTCATCGAACTGCGGCCAGCCGGCCAACTTGTTCGTTACTGTCTTGGGACCTCCGTCTATTGCTAATTTTTCCGCCATTATAATGTCCTTTCCGGTTACCTTTCCGCATACACGAGTGTAATCCTAATTCTTGAATATCATTTCAATTTGATTTACCTCAATTTTCTTATATAGTCAAGAGCTTATAAGCAAAATCGACCACGAATCATCGATGAAATCTATATGTGAATCAACTGTGTTGACATTGTCGTGACCATATATATAATTTGAAGGTGTTAAAGACTACAGCTAAGTCCAAATCTACAGGATTGCTCGATTTGGATGTGTATTTTAAATAGTGCTCCATTGTAGAAAAAGGTTCAAATGACGGTTTGTCATTCCCGCGAAACCTGTCCTGAGCAGAGTCGAAGGAGCGGGAATGCAGTTTATTGATTGGGCTGGATTCCGCATCAAAGCCTGCCCTGAGCAAACAAAAGCTTGCCCTGAGCGTAGCCGAGTGGGCCGAATGGGTGCGGAATGACATCCCTCAAAGCACGCTTGACAAAGCAATAGGCTTATTTGGAAATTTAAGGAGTAAGATGAATTATGAAAACTTCGCATGAATTAACTCGCCGGTGCTTTATGAAAAGTGCCGCCGGTCTGATGCTCTCTACTACAGCGCTGGCCGGCCAAGGGAACAACGTGTCCACCAAACAACCGAAATCCTGGATTGTCGCCTGCCGCGATGACCTTTTAAAGGCGGCTCAAAAGCCGGATTGCTGGTCTGCTATGAAAGAGCTTGGTGTTACCGGCGTGGAGGTAGAAGTAAATTCTGACCTGACATGTCCGGTTCTCTATCACCCCAAGAAAAAGTACACCCTAACGTCTGACTCTGATATCCAGGTCCTCAAGGATGACCTCAGCAAGAACAGCCTTTTCATAACTGCATTTCTAATGCACAACCGGTTCGACGAACGGCTGGAAGAGGAGCTTGAGTGGACCAGAAAATTAGTCAATGCAGCTCAAAAGTTAGATACAAGAGTCATTAGGATTGATGTTGTTCCCCGCCGGACCCGACCTGAAGAATTTTTGCCATTTGCCATTAAGGTTTGCAAACAACTTTGTGACATTGTTGAAGGGACATCCGTTCGCTACGGAATTGAAAACCACGGCAGCATTACAAATGACCCTGAGTTTCTGCAGAAACTGTTCGATGGCGTCGGCTCGCCAAATCTTGGTCTGACGCTCGATACGGCCAACTTCTACTGGTATGGACATCCGCTGGAAGAGCTTTATAAGATATTTGAGAGATTTGCCCCGAGGGCTTTTCACACTCATTGCAAGAGCATACGATATCCTGAGGACAGGAAAAATACTCGACGCCCGATGGGCTGGGAATACGACAAATACTGCTCTCCTATATATGAGGGTGACATCGACTTTAAAAAAGTAGTGGGGATTCTACGCAAGGTTCACTACCAGGGTGACCTTTGCCTTGAAAACGAAACGCTTAGTAAATATCCTGAGAGCCGGCACGCTGGAATTCTCAAAAAAGAAATCGCCCTTTTAACGAATCTAAGCAGAGCATGGTAAATGCTTCAGATTTACCCGTCCCGTTGACTGTGGTGACCGTTACTCTTGGGCGGAAGAATCTCGCTCAGGGCGATTTCAGACCATAATACCTCAAACGTATGCGCCCGGACAACACTCATGAGGGCTGTCGGCATAAATCGGGCTGAGCGAGAAATCACCGCGTGCGACTTGTTCCTCTTCTCTGCGGAATAAAGACTCACAGTCTTTGGCTATCTCCTGCAGTTTCTGCGTTTCGATTTCTTTGATGGGACGATATGACCTTCCTGCCTCAATTGCCTTGTCGAGAAGGTCAAGAAACGAAGGCGGTATTCCCGCTACGACGGGCTTTTGCGAGAGAGTAAATCGTATCGCAAGGTCAACTTCATCCTGAGTCTCCGTTGCTCGATACCACCATTGACGCGTTCTTTCGGCACCTTCGCGCCAGGGGCCCTTTGACAATGGCTTGATGGCCAAGACCCCAACGCCCTGACTGTTTGCAAGTTCGAGAACGGGCTTGCCAAACCCCATCTTAAAGAACTCTACGAAATTGATGGGGAACATGGCCGTATCAAAACGAAAACCTTTCAAAGCCTCGAGCGCTCCTTTAGTAGTGTGCGCCGAGAAGCCAAAATAGCGGACCTTTCCCTCTTCTTTGGCTTTCAAAAAAGTTTCGATAGCTCCACCCTCTCCAAGGGCCTGCTTTACCTCTTCAGGGGTACGAATATGATGCATCTGGTACAAATCGAAATAATCAGTTTTGAGCCTTTTTAGGGACCGCTCCAGCTCAAAACGAGCACCATCCTTGTCCCTCATCTTTGTCTTACAGGCTAAGAAAATACTGCTGCGGTCGATAGCAACGGCCTCCAATCCAATGCCCATCTTTTTCTCACAATCACCGTCTTTACCGTATGCAGGAGCAACATCGTAGTAATTTACACCCCGCTCGAAAGAATCAAGCAGTCCGGCGTTGCAGCGGTCCTGGTCATATTGGCTAAGTGCCAGTCCGGGGAATCCGACAATTGAGACCTTCTCGCCGGTCCGCCCAAGGGTTCTTCTCGGTAAACCGGCTACCATATCATCCTGTTTTTTCGAGAACGATTTTTCACAGCCTGACAGAGACTGCAGGGCAAGACCTGTAGCAATACCACTCGCACTTTTTAGAAATGTCCTTCTTTTCATAATGATTCCCTCACGTTGAAAATAAGTAACTTTATAGTTTAAGATTTATCACGGCTCATAACAACTTGATATTGTAACGAAAAGTATTGTAAAAGACTCGTGTATTTTGTCAATACCAGATGCGACTTTCCAATTGCGGCAGGAAGCCGCTTCCAAGGACGGTAATTTACTGATAATTGTTGTTATACTTCGAGAGACCAGCCGTTGTGGTAGGGTTCTTTTATGTATTTATTTGCATCGCTATCGTTGGTAATCCTCATATTCTCTCCATCCCAGTCGATTCGTTTGCCGGTGCGGATAGCTATATTTCCCAACAGAACAATCTCCGTTAATGGACCGGCCCAGTCAAATCGGCAGGCGGCAGATGGCCCGCCGCGCATAGCCTCGAACCATTCCGACCAGGTACCACCGCGGCGCTGAAGTGTTTTCGGAGGTGGATTGTAAGCCTTCATCTTACGTTCTGGAATAATACGCGTGTCCAACATTTTACCTTTGGAGCCGATATACAGGGTGCCCTCTTGTGGTAAGTTTTGCCCGGGCTCAAGTTCGGATGGTACTGGTGGCCTTAGTCCGCCGTCGTACCAGACCGCTTTAAGAGGCGGCATGCCCTCTCTGGCCGGAAATTCCCAGGTAACGATGGAGGCCAATGGCGCAGATTCCGGCATTACCCGGGTTGATGTGGCGCTAATGCTGAGAGGATGGCCGAGTTTTAATGCTCTCATAGGAATATTGAAATGGTGACAGCCCATGTCACCGAGAGCACCGCTGCCGAAGTCCCACCAGCCGCGGAAATTCCAGGGATGGTAAACCGCTTTGGGCCAGCCGTTGTCATTTTTTACATTTATCTGCTCCAGTACAAGATGGTCGCCGGGCCACTTATCCTTGAACGGGCGCATCTCGGCCGGGCCGAGCCAGAGATTCCAGTCGAAGGTATCAGGAATTGGGTCTGCGCCTTTCGGGCGAATCATTCCCTGAGGCCACAGCGGACGATTTGACCAGATGTGAACCTCGCTTACGTCGCCGATAGCCCCATCCCAAATCATCTCGCATGTCCTGCAGCCAGTCTCAGTAGAATTTGGCGAAGCGGTTACCTGCGTGGCCACTTTGGCTTTTCGCGCTTCTTCTACAACTTTTCTGCACTCGTAAATCGTTCGGGTAAGGGGCTTAACGCAGCAAACGTGTTTACCTTTTCTTAGCGCAGCTATGGTGATTAACGCGTGTGTGTGGTCCGGTGTGCCGACATACACCGCATCAATTTCTTTTTCCGACTCCAGCATTTTTCGATAGTCCCGATAGCGTCTGGCCTGAGGCCACATGCGATAAGATTTATCAGCGTATTCATCGTCCACATCACACAATGCCACGATTTGAGCATTTTGCTTGTCGCAGCTCTGCAATTGTCCGTGACCGACTCCTCCGACCCCGACACCGGCAAGATTAATCTTGTCACTGGGTGCTGTGCGGCCGGGTCCTCCGAGCACATGTCGGGGAACAATAGAAAAAGTCAATGCAGCGGCAGTACCTGCAATAAATTGGCGACGGTTAAATCGTTCTTTGCTTATCATGAGTTGGCATCCTGAAAAAGAGTTATTATTTCTTACGGTATTATCTTCAATGACAGAATAGCAAATCCGTCATGCCGGTCAGGCTGCAGTTTCACATTTGTTTTTCATCCAGGGACATAAGTCTTTCTGGGGGCACCCTTTGCAGCCATGTTTCGTTGAAACCAGCGGCAGAATCACAAATGCTTCAAGGGCAAACACAACAAGTAAAACCAAAAGAGTCCAGGAGAAGCTGCGTATGACAAGAGGCACGCCGACTAATACCGGTATGAACCACAAAGGCATAATCACAGGTATGTGCTTTTTGAACTTCTCGCTGAAGCGCTCGATGGGTTTCTTTTTACGAAACTTTGAAGCTATTCGGCCGTATCCACAAGGACAGGACTTTGTGTTCCAATACCTGCAGTAGGGACATACGAATATCATAATCCAGAAGGCCCCCATCAGGCCGTATGTCAGATAAGCAGCCGCGGCTAACAGTCCCCAGGCTGAGACGCCAAGAATTGCAATGAAAATAACCGTTCCCAGCATTATCATAACTAAGTAGGGGACATTATTAATAAGCTCCCCGGCTGGTCGGTATTCTCGCATAAGTGAGCTATCTTGCCTGTCTCGCCGTGGCTGCGGCACCGCGGGATGGTCCGGATTGTTGTCTGATATATCTTCGTTCACTAAAACCTTTTCTCCGATAACATTTGCAGAGGTTTAACTTATCTGCCTTGCCGTGGCTGCAACACGGCGGGTCAGCAATTATATCATTCCTATTGGTCTGCCTGCACCTGTGTTTGCCTCGACACAGGTGGCGCAGGCACAGGTGCGTGAGCGTGTGTTGCCCTAATATCATAGACCATCAAAACGTCGGCATGGCGGACATAGAGCCGGCCATCGACGATAACAGGGTGCGCCCAACCAGGGCCGCTCATACCCTCGCGATTAGGAAGCTTAAAGGTGCTTTTAAGGCTGTACCTGTTAGGATTGGCCTCGATGAGAGCTAAAACATTGTCTTCGTAGCGAAAATACAGATGACCATCGGCATAAAGTACGGCTGCCGAGCCTCCACCCGGCTGGTCTTCCTGCCACATTATTTTTCCGGTCTTCATTTCAATGCAGGTTGGCTTTCCTTTGCCGTGGTCATGGCCGCCGTAGATATAGTCGCCGACTCGGACAAAGCCGCCATGATGGTTCTGGAAAGTGCGGTCATCGAGAAAGTAAATCTCTTTTGCATCGACATTATTGCCCTCAGCGGCCAGCTTGAGCAGGGCACTGCCGGTGCTGTAAGAGGTAGAACAGAATATATAATCTCCATAAACGACGGGTGTGGGAATACTGGCGACTCTGTTTGCTATCTTGTTGTATCCCCATAAAAACCTGCCGTCCTTTGCATCGACACCTATCAATCCCTTGTTGGTCAACTGAACATATTGTTGAATATCTCCGGTCTTAGTTGTAACGATGGATGAGTAGCCTGCCTCGTCTTTTCCCTTTGGTCCGATGTCGGGCATCGAGCATTTCCAGATAAGTTCTCCGGTTTTCTTATTTAGTGCAACAATGACAGCTTTCCTGCCCCCAGGCGTGCACAACAGTTTTTCGCCGTCGATGAGCGGCGATTCACTGTATTTCCAGGTAGGGCCTTTACCGTCAAAGTCACTTTGAAAATTCCTGCTCCAGCGCGTTTTGCCGGTATCGGCATCGATACAGACTACATTCCCAGCCGTACCTGTTGCGTAAATAAAGCCCTCATCGACAGTCGGCGTACAACGCGAGCCACTCTTATCTCCGGTATATGGTGGACCCATTTTGGCTGCCCATAACCTTCTGTGCGCGGACAGGTCATAGGCAAGAACGCATTGCACTTCTTCGGTACCAAGGCGGACGTCGCCCATTGTATAGAGCCTGCCGTCAACAATTGAGAGACTGGAAAATCCTATCCCCAGGCCCGTAAGCTCCCACAAAAGTTTCGGTCCTCCTTCGGGCCAGCTTTTGAGCAGACCGGTCTCAGTACATACTCCATCACGGTTGGGTCCTCGCCACTGTGGCCAATCGTCCGCCTGTGCGGTATTACAATAGACGGCCAAAACGGCACATAAACATAATACAAATACTAACGCCGGGTTGTTGTTTTTGAGTACTTTTTTTGATTTCATTGTGTTCCTCCAAAATGTGAGTAGCAGGTAACGGTTGAGTTTGTTGGTAATGTTGGATTAAATTATATAATTACCGTTTGCGGCTTCTTACTTTAGCGGGAAAAATACGTCATATATTCGAATCCTGTACAAAAAAAATTCATTCCAATAAAAATAACTTATACTAAATATTCCTGCAGATGTCAACATTTCAATTTTATGAAAATTCTATAGTGTTTTCCTGAATGCCAATGCTCCCGTTGGACAGGCATTTACACATTGGTCTGCAGATTGTTTGAGAGCGTCAGCTATTGAACGGCCAAAAGGTACTGCTACACGAACATCAAAGCCACGGCCTATAAAGGTCAATCCGAGTTTTTCACCTGCTTTAGCAGTAGTTTGTATGCAAAGACCACAGTCTATGCACTTGCCCGCTTCATAAATTATATCTGGGTGTTGAGTCTGCTGAGTGAACAATCGTCGCTGATTTTTGTAGCGGGTTGGCTTGGCTTCATAGGTCTGAGCATATTGCCTTAGTTTACAATTATCAGCCTTTCGACAATCACAATGCAGGCAGCGTGTTGCTTCCTTATGAGCCTGCTCGTCGGTTAGCTCGCCGTCTTTTCCTGATGGACTTGTCCGCAGTGCTTTGTCGGCACAGGCTAAGAATTTCTCAATCTCTCCATCCTTTAGTTTGCCGATACGGGTATTGAATTCCTTAACCGGTCCTGTTACTGAGCAGCCGGACAAATATTGACCGATGGAGACAGCCGCCTCTTTTCCGTCCGCCACCGCCCGCACTGTAAGTCTTCTTTGGTGAACAGAATCTCCACCTGCAAATACGCCCGGTAGATTTGTCTGGTAAGTTGTGCCGTTTACTTTGATGCCATTAGGACTTGCCTCAAGACCCATTGACTCGACGTCACCGGCTTTGAGCTGACCAATCGCTACAAACACGGCGTCAAAGTCTCTGCGCAATTCTTCCATTGACAGCTTGATGCCTATTCGTGTCCGGCATTGAAATTTCACGCCGAGCTTCTCAATTAAAGCAATCTCTTTATTTAATATGTCTCTCGGAAGGTCCTGCTCTGAAACTCCGTATTGCAGCATACCTCCTGGCCGTTCGCGCTCATCAAAGACCGTACAATAAAATCCGGCCTGTTGAAGATAATACGCAGCAGCCAGACCGGCGGGGCCGGCCCCAACAACAGCTACGCGCTTGTCCTGCGAGGGTTTACAGGGCGGCAAATATGGGTTTGCGGACTGCAGGTCGAGGTCGGCAACGTAGCGCTTCAAAAGACAGATTGAAACCGCTTCATCAAACACGGCCCGTCTGCATCCTTTTTCACAAGGCTTTGGACAAATCCGTCCCAGCACCGCAGGTAAAGCAATATCCTTCTTGATAGTAGCGATTGCATCACGAAACTTACCGGCTGCAATCTGCCGAATCATCAATGGAATGTTCATATTGGCTGGACATATAACTTGACAGGGCCCCAGGCAATCGCCCACATGGTCGCTTAAAAGAAATTCCAAGGCTGCCCGTCTTGCCTGATGAACTTCTTCTGAATTGCTTTCAACGCGCATACCATTTTCAGCGATAGTTCCGCAGGCCGGCACAAGATTGTTCAAACCATTGACTTTGACCACACAAACCATACAACTGGTTGAAGGCTTATAATCTCTCAAAAAACACATTGTGGGAATTTCGATTCCAAGCTTATCGGCGGCATCGAGAATTGTAGCGTTTTTCCCAACCTCAACTTCACGGTTATCTATGAACAGTTTGGGCATTGTTTATTGAACCTTAACAGCGTCAACCGGACAGACACTCTTGCATGTGCCGCAGCGAATACATTTCTCAGGGTCGATTTCGTGTTTCTCGTATGGCTTCATTTCAATGGCATCGGCAGGGCAGTGCTGCGCGCACAAGCTGCAACCGATGCAATCATCCGTTACCGAATACGTAATAAGTGCTTTACACTTTCCGGTAGGGCAGCGTTTTTCAAGATGAGCTTCGTACTCATCGCGAAAATATTTAATAGTTGAAAGAACCGGATTCGGCGCCGTTTTGCCAAGCCCGCAGAGACTTGTTTTCTGAACCATTCGAGCCAGATTTTCCAGCTCTTCGATATCAGTATTCTTACCTTCCCCGGCACACAACCGTTCAAGAATATCCAGCATGCGGCGAGTGCCGATTCTACAAAAAGTGCATTTGCCGCAAGACTGATTCTGTGTAAACTCAAGGAAATACCGTGCGATATCTACCATACAGTCGGTTTCATCCAATACCACCAAACCGCCGGAACCCATCATCGCCCCAACGTCTTTGAGCGCTTCAAAGTCAACCGGAATATGCGCAAGCTCGGCCGGCACGCATCCGCCGGACGGGCCTCCGACCTGGACTGCTTTTAGCCTCAATTGACCTGCAATCCCGCCCCCGATATCTTGTACAATCTGGTGTATCGTAATGCCCATCGGCACCTCGATTAGGCCCACTCTTGCCACTTTTCCTGCCAGCGCAAAGACCTTTGTTCCCTTACTGCTGCTCGTGCCGGACCTGGCGAACGCCTCAGAGCCATTGCGTATAATCCACGATACTACGGCGTATGTTTCGAC
This sequence comes from Sedimentisphaerales bacterium, assembly GCA_049287505.1. Lineage (GTDB taxonomy): Bacteria > Planctomycetota > Phycisphaerae > Sedimentisphaerales > Anaerobacaceae > NIOZ-UU13. The sequence continues at coordinate 11,658 of JBAQFY010000109.1, forward strand.
GTTGTTAATAAGCGTTGGTTTGTCCCAGAGTCCGCTTTCCGCCGGATATGGCGGCCGCAATCGGGGCATACCTCGGCGTCCTTCTATACTGGCCATAAGCGCAGTTTCTTCACCACATACAAACGCTCCGGCGCCGGCTACAATCTTAAGGTGCAGTGAAAAATCAGCACCGAGTATATTATCGCCGAGAAAACAACGCTGCTGACATTGCTCTATAGCTTGGCCGACTCGTTCGAGTGCAAGTGGATACTCTGCACGAATATAGAAATAACCTTCATTTGCGCCGACCGTATATGCAGCGATAGTCATACCTTCAATTATGCGATACGGATAAGACTCCATCAGCATCCGGTCCATAAAGGCACCGGGGTCGCCCTCATCGCCATTGCATACCACAAATTTTTTGTCGGACTTGCTGTTTCGGACAGCAGACCATTTACGATATGTTGGAAAGCCGGCACCACCTCTTCCACGAAGCCCGCTGCGCTCAATCTCGCAGATGACTTCATCAGGACTCATCTGGTTTACGCACTTTTGCAGTGCTTTGAATCCGTCATTTCGAATATATTCATCAATATCGACCGGGTCAATGTGCCCGCAGAGGTCGGTAGCGATATGTAATTGTTTGCCCAAAAAGTCCGCCACCGGCCGGTCTCGCACATCTATCGAATATCGTGTAACCGGCTCCCGGGCCTTGTCGGTGAGTATTCTGTCTAACATTGTGGAGACAGTGTTTTTGATTTTCCAGCCCAGTTGTTTCGGCTTAAAATGTCTCAACACAATGGCTTTTGCATCTTCCGGTTGAACTCTTGCGTAAAGAAAAGATTTATTGTCAGGCAATACCACTTCCAGCAGCGGCGTTTGGTGGCACATACCAACACACCCGACACGTTTTATCACTAACTGTATGCCTGTTTCAGCTGAGGCTTGTTCCAGGGCTTCACGCAGTTTGCCACTGCCTCGGGCCACACAGCAAGAACCCAGACCAAGCCGAATCTCGCCGCGGGATTCGGATTCTTTAGCCCGATGTTTTCGTATCTTCGGTTTCCGGCTTGCTCTGGCTTGCTCGTATATTAGAAAATCGCTGATAACCGTTGGGACAGTGTCAGGGCTTAGATGTCCGTATGTTACTTTTCCGATTTGCGCCGCAGGCGCCAACGTGCAACAGCCCAGACATGCAATTTTCTCAACCGTAAATAGCTTCTGGGAGTCCGTATCTTCCCCGTCAGGAATACGAAGATGGCGTAGAAACGCCTCATAGACGCGGTCCGCTCCTTTTACGTGACAGGCAGTGCCGACGCAAACGTGAATTATATGACGTCCAACGGGGTGATGCCGAAACTGGTTATAAAAGCTTGAAACACCGGCAATCGAAGCAGGAGTAATCTGCGTCAGCTCACAGACCCGTTCGAGAGCTTCGTTGGGCAGATAACCAAAGTTCCCCTGGACGGCCTGCAAGAGCTCAAGAACCTTCTCTGCCCCGGTGCCGATTTTCTCAACGGCCTGCTCTAAAAATGTCAAATCCAGCTTATCCATACTGAACTTCAGAAGACAGAAAACAGAAGTCAGAGTCTGTCTTCTGTTTTCTGTCTTCTGTCCTCTGTCTTCTTTCCTATGCAGTACAGGTTCTCCAGCCCCCGAATATAAATACGGCCATCCGCGAAAGCCGGCGACGCACGACATTCCTCGCCCAGCTCACATCTGGTTAGTTCCTTGTATTCGGGCCCGGCCTGAACGATGAACATAACACCTTTTTCGGTCAGGAGATACAGATTATCTCCCCCGCTGCCCCGACTTGCGTCGGGAGACGCAGGGGCCAGAACCAGGCTCGGCGAAGCCCAGAAATTCTCTTTCAAGTCCTGCTCCCACAACTTTGTTCCATCTGCGACCTTATAGCAGCTAAGCAATCCATCAGTAGTCAGCATAAATATCAGCTCACCATTACTGACCGGCGAGCATATATCCGGAGCGCCCTCTTCAATGCTCCAGGCAATATGGGTTTCGGTAACGTCACCCCTGCCGTCCGGACGAATGGCAACCAGTTTGCTGTATGGTTCTATAGCAAATACTAGTCCGTCGGCCTTGTTAGAGACTTTTTCCATTGGCTCTCTAACGGGGTTGGCATAGATTAGCGATGGTGCAATGTCACCAGTCAGGCACTTCGCCCGCCAGAGTTCTGTGCCTTTAGCCGGCTCGTATGCAATAACCCAGGGGTCGCCGCAGGTTAGCAGCTGAAACTGACTTCCTATTTCGGTTACTATTGGTGAGGACCACGAATTCGGGACCGGCCGTTTCGTCTCCCAGACAGTCTGGCCGGAGAATCCGTCCAAAGCTATCAGCTTGGACTTTTCGTCCTCGGGGCCTCCCTGGTCATATTGAATCAAAATTAGGTTTCGATACATAGCAAGTGAAGAGGCATAGCCGTATGCACTGTCAGGGATTCCCAGACTTCTGGTCCAGATGCTTTTGCCGTTAAAATCAAAACATCCAATGTCCCCGGTTGCGAAGATGGCATAGACCTGTCGGCCGTCCGTTACGACGGTAGGAGCAGCGAAACCGGTATCTTCCATCACTTCAAATGGTTCTCCGTCGCTTTTCAAAGGTGCACGCGTAACGTCTCCTGTCCAAAGAAGCCTGCCCGAAACTGCGTCAAAGCAGAATACCTGGAGTTTGTTCTCGTCGCCTCCGGAAAGAAAAACGCGGTCACCCCACACAACCGGTGAGTTATTCCCCTGAAGCGGTATCTTGGTTTTCCAGAGAATCCCATCACCGGTTTTTCCATTCCAGCCGGCAGGCACATTTGTGTAAGCACTTACACCGAGTCCACTGGGACCACGAAAGCTGGGCCAATTCTGACCGATTTGCACCATCGAAGGATAGGTGGTAATCACTGCGCCGGTTCCACTAAAATCAATATCGGTGCTCATTGCAAGAATTAACGCCCCCGAGCCAAGTACTGCCAAACCGGCGGTAACAGCCCATCGAGCCAGCGTTGCCTGACGGAGCTGCTCATCGCCTCTGTTAATGAGTACCTGTGGCGCCGGTATTTTCTTTTTGAACGTGTCCGCACATTTGAGAGCTATCAACATAATCACTACACTGCCAAAAAGCATATAGCTGCCTTTGCGAGAGAAATCCAGCCGTCGTATTCGATGTCGTCTGAATTGCAAATCCAATTGGCGAATCCGCAGCAAAAGCTGTTCGTCATCAGGATGTTGGCGAAGCTCTATTTTCAGATTCTCTGACTGTATTTCCCACTTAGCGTCAATTATCCTGCCCCGAACATAATTGGTTACAAAAAGTGCGAGTACAATAAGAGCAAAAACCGCGCAGACAATGGCTGTTGTGATTGCGCTTCGGTACCACTCACCAAAGGCCAGACTCCAGATTCCAGACCCGGGTCTTGTGTCTTGTGTCTTGTCAGTATTAGATTCCATTAGCTTTTACTCGTTGCATCTTTTAGTTTCTTCAGTCTGGCATGCTCCTTGGGACAATATTTGAAACAGCGACCGCACGCCAGACATCCTGCTCTGTCGGCTTCGTAATCGCTTCTTTGCCGCCAGACGGAGACGGCAATTAACTTGAGGCCGATTACCAATCCGATAAATCCTCCAAAGAACCATCCGCCTAATCCAAACTCGGCCTTGATATTTGATGCTTCCTCGTAAAGCTCTTTTGGCTCTTTGCCCGTTCCTCTGAAGGCCAGGCTGGCGTCTGTCGTGTCTTCGACCTTGCCGGTATCTTCCAAATAGATGCGCTCAGCTAATCTGACCGTTGCGTGCATGCGGGATGTTACCGTCTTTAGGCCGGAACCTGTCCACCCGGACAAAAAAATCAGGACAGGCAAAAGAATAATCAGAACGGCAAGTCTTTTCTTGCTCCTGCTGTATTCCGACGCGGGCCACTCAGTTGTGGGCTTCTTAATAGCGCCGAAGGGACACGAATCTTCACATAATCTGCATTGAATACATTCATCCGGAGTAATGGTTACCCGCCATTTTGAGAGCCGTGATAACTGTCTGAGCAGTACTCCGTAGGGGCAGATAAATCGGCAGTAAGGACGTCCTATGAACACGCTTATGACAAGCAAGCAGGCACCAATTATTAAGATATTCAAGTTTCCATTCAAACGGAAGAATGCAACAAATGGGTCGTACCTGCATATCACAAAAGCACTGCCGGTAGCTGCAAACAGAACCGCTGCAGCTAAGTAAACATACGCAAATAACCGCAGCCCGCTTTCGAGCCAATTCGGCACAGAGATAGGCTGTAACAGCACCAAATCCTGGATCGCACCAAGGGGACATACCGCTGCACAGAAGACCCTACCGAAAAACAATGCAAAGACAAGCGGCAGCAGGAAAAACAATGCAATGGTAATCGGAACAGCATAGTCGCGGTCAAAAATAGACAAAACAATATTCTGAATAGCTCCCACCGAACAAACACAGCCCTCTCGGTAAAAACCAAAGTAAAGCAATGAAAACACCATCAAAACAAATATTGCTCGTCGGCTGCGCTTCCTCAAAACCAGATACGAAGATAAGGCAAGCGCCGCCAGAAGCACCACAGCATCTATGTATTCATAAATATCCTGACGTGGGCCGGGAACGGTCGGGCTTGGTATTATATGGTTGGTTTCGACAAAATCAGGCGGCGGGAAGCGTTCGGCCCCTGATGTACCACCGCATAAAATTAGGGACAGAGCTATGCCGATTATGATATAGTCAAAACGTATCATTAAGCGTGGCCCGCCTCCTTAATTAGATAAGGCTCATCAGCGGGAACCCGCTTATATGCACCCGAAGGACAAGCTGCCGCAATGGAACATTCATTGCAATTCAAACAGCGGTCGTGCCGTACCTGGAGAGATAGTGCCCCGTTTCCAAAGGTATTACATCCCTTTACACATTTGCCGCAGCCGTTACATAGTGACTCGTCGATAGTGTACTCGTAATAGGGCTCCTCCACAAAGGTACGCGTGATTGCACCTGTCGGACAAAGCTGATTTTCCGCCCCCTCGTTGATGTCAACAGGCTCCGGCCCGAAAAAGCCGAAGCAGATTTTGCAGTATCCACACACCGCGAAAGCATGCACACACTTAACCGCCGACTCTTCCAATACGCAATAAGTTGCACAGTTGCCGCATGCAATGCACGTGTAGGGGTCAATCTGCCAGACGGTATTAGTCTTTCTGAGCTTGCTGAGCAGGAAACCCGCTAATCCACCGAGAGCAGCTAAACATCCGCCCCAAAAACCATCTCTGAGAAAATGGCGTCTGCTAATATTGTTCTTATTTTCGCTCATCATCCATTCTCGTTAAAAGTTGTTTTTCTGATAAAGCCGGGGGCAGACCACACTGCTCAAAAATCCCGCAGCCTTTGCAAATACCGTTATTAATACAAATACCTTCCTGGGTTCCCGCGAGGCGGGGTCCCTGCACTAATCTTCCTCTCTTGACAAAAACAGCCCCACCGATTGCTCCGAGCGTCCCCAAAGTCGCGTATCGCAAGGCTGCTGTAAGCAGTTCCCGTCGATGTTGTACTTTTTCATCCCGCACCAATTGAGGCTTACCCGGCCCGTCGGAGACGGGACGGGGCTTACCCGGCAGGCTCGACGGGACCGCAGAGTCTTGCTCTCTCGACGTATGGCAATTAGTGCGGGGGTTGCTCATTATCCAGCCTTCTTCCTGGTAAAAATTTTCATAACATTGTTAATTGTATCCAGAATAAAAATCCGCCCCTGGGCATCGACTGCCACATCAAAGCCTCCACTCTGGCACTGGGCGGGCGTTGCGCAGACGTGCGCGATGACACCTAATTGCTCCGGCCCAGCCACAACACCAACAAAAGCACCTTCAGGGTCGTAAATCTTGACACGAGCCAGGCCTTTCTCACAGGTAACAAAACTGTCGTCTTCAAGGATGGCAAAATTTATCGGATTGCAGCAGCCGCAAAAACCTTCCACACTTGAAGAAAACTTGCCCCAGAAGAACTCAAGGTCACCGTTAAATGTATATGCCTCAATGCGATGAAGGCCGGGATTGATTACTCGCAACAATCCGTCAGGACCAACTGTAAGGTCGAAATAAGGACTCGGTATGACGAAGCCTGGGATATTTTTAGCTTTATCTTTCCCTCCGATATGATTAACCAACTTGCCGGTAGCGTCATAATGCAGAACAATACGGTTACCCGCATCAGCAACGAACACATTGTTTTTTGAAACAGCGATACTGGTCAACATGGCTTTTTCACCAAGACTTTCCCAGTTCGCAAGCTGTTTACTCTGGTCGTCATAAACTTCCACATGGTCTTTGGTCCCGATATAAAACTTACCGTCATCAGCCACTGTCAGACATCTTGGCGTACAGGACAGTTCAATCTGGCCAAAGGAAGAGAAATTGGAATTCGGGCCTTCATAAAATATTTGGATGACCTCATCGCCTGCTATATAAACACGTCCGCCAGGACCAACCGCAATCGCAGCCGGAGCCTTAAGCCCAGTACCGATTGCCTCGCCTGATTGTTCATAAATAATCAGGTTAGGGTCAATCTTTGCGTCGATTTCATAGAGATATTCTTTACCCAGGCCGCTGCCTTTTTTGCCTGTCGTATCAAGCCGTACCAGTGCAACCACAGCAATAACAATAGCGAGCGCAACAAGCACGCCTATATAAATCTTGATATTCGTTGTTCCTAATCGCTTATCCACTTTAGCACCTTATCAATCTCTACAGTCAAAGTCACCAAAAGTTCATTATAACAAACGAACTAAAGAATCATCTCGGTGGGGCAAGCCCCACCCTACTTTTTTTTACAATTTATACCGTTAAACTTCAAAAAGTTCAACTCAAGGACTGAGTCTAAAGTCTGGAGTCTGCTAAAGTTTGGAGTGCCTAAAGTTAGGATATCAGGAAATCAGAGGCCAGGGTACCAGGTTATCAAGGCATCAGGAAAAGACAAATATCCTGATAACCTGGACCCTGATACCCACTACCTGGTAACCTGATGGTCTGATAGCCTGAATAATTAGCTCACTTTAGCTCACTTTCTAATTTCCTTTCTCTTGGTCGGTAACATCAATACATATCATTCGGTTCATATCACGCAAAATCAATCTTCCGGATACAATCGCCATAGGTCCCCACGACTCCGGACCTTCCAGCACCTTGGCCTGGGCAAGTTGAATATATCCGTTCGGTCTTGCCTCTGCCAGGGTCAGCAGGCCGGAGTCGTTCATAACGTATATAAGCCCGTTGGCGATTGTATATGGCCCAAGTCCGAAACGATGAACACTTGTGCTGGTCCACATAATCTTGCCGTCCAGGTCAAGACAGGTCAATTGCCCATCGGCGCCGACGCCGTAGATATAGCCGTCATAAAAAATCGGTGTATGTTGAGGGGACCCAAATACCTCAGCTTTGAGCCGAAAAGTCGGTTGTGCGCTTATCTTGACACCCTCCTGTGTTAATTTCAGCATCATACTTCCTGCGTTATATCCACCCGACAGAAAAATAAGTCCATCACCGGCTACCACAGGACTCGGCACATTTGCGATGCGAATCTTCCATTCGGGGTATTCCCATAGAATTGTGCCGTCCTCGGCCGATATGCCCGCCACACCTCCGCTGGCGCAATAGACATACATACCCCTGCCGGCGAATTCAACCGGTACTACAGATGAATGCGTCATCACCCAGCGTTTAGGATTGGGACTTTGCCATACAACCTTGCCTGTCCGGCAATCCACCGCTATCATTAGTGAATCACCTCCGACAGCGATTATCACTTTATCATCCTCAACAAGCGGGCACTGTCCGGCATACCACGGCGGCATCTTCGCCTTGAAATCTCTCACCAAATCCAGCACCCAGTGAAACTGTCCCGTCGTTGAATCCAGACACGTTACATGACATTTTGGCCCCATTGTTACAATGTACTTATCCGTTACCGTCGGCACAGTTCGGCTCATTCCGTGATTGCGTTTGACCTTAACGGGATAAGAATACCGCCAGATTTCTTTGCCGTCGGCGAGTGACAGGCATCTAATGGCGTCAGCCTGTTTTTCGCGGTCATAATCCAAAACATAAACTCGCCCAGACAGGACTGCCGCCCCGGCGTAACCTTCTCCAACATCAATAGACCAGATGACTCTGGGCCCATTTGCCGGCCAGGTTCTTGCGAGAGTAACATTCTCATCACTGCTTATTGCGTCGAGGTTCGGCCCTCTGAACCGGGGCCAGGCGCCGGGCAAATCCGCCGGGACGCCATCGAACTGGACAAACTCACCCCGCAGCTCTACACCATTTGCATCCGAGGCCGTTTGAGGAATGTCATGCTCAACAGGCAGACGCTCTGTGAGGTCTATCGCCGAGTCGGCGCTAAGCCATACGTACAGCAATACTACTCCAATAATGGTCAATCCAACAGGTATTATCTTTGCAATAGTGGATTCTTTCATAAAAGTTAAAAGTGCCTAAAGTTAAAAGGAATGAATAATGAATATTCAATAAGGAATATCGAACATCCACCGCAAGGTGTCCTGTGGAGAACTAACCTATTTTCCTTCATCATTCCTTGTTCGATATTGGATATTCTTTTTTATAACTTTAGTTCACTTTAGGCATTTTCCTCAAAACTTATTCATTTCTTAACGCCTCTAACATTTTACCACTGAGTGCAAAGGTTGTTGCAAACCATATCCACACTACACCGCTGATTGCTATAGCAGCGATTGTCAACACCAGTGAAAAATATGGAACCTGTGCTCCGGGTGATTTCAGAGCGGGGCTTACTGCTACCAGCGCAGCGACAATCCCACAGGCCAAACCACCTGCCATAAGTCCTCCATGCTCATAAAACACCATTCGCTTAAGTGCGGCTTTGTCAAATCCCACCGCCTGCAGCATTGCAAGCTCGCCCCGACGGTCAAGCACATTGCGCAGCACCACCAGTCCAAGCCCAACACTGCCGAGAATCAGTCCCAAACCGCCTAAGAACTGAAATATCGACAGATATGTATTTTCAACAGCATTGAATTCAGCCAATCGCTGAGTGGCTGGCGTAAGTGCCAGGCCAAAGTCTCTCAATCGTGCAGAAAGTTCACCAGCCACCGCTTCGATTCTCGTCGTGGCACGGGCTTCCAGCCCGTGAAAACACGGCCAAGATGGCCGTGCCACGTCAATAAGGAACATCCTGTATCCGTCCTCCGATGGGAAGCGTTTGATAAACTCATCTTCAGAAATAAGCAAGCTTCCCTGCAAAATTGAGTTCTTCAACATTCCAACGAGGCGCAGCCGAAATATTCTGCCCTTTTCATCAATATAATCAAGCTCATCTCCAACAGATTTGCCAAGTGCCCAGTATATAGTTGCATAGTCACCAACAGCCGGCACCACATTTTCGCCGAGATTGTCGTTAAGCAAATCCCATCCAGACTCCAGACTCCGGACTCCAGACTCAGGTCTTGTGTCTTGAGTCTTGTCTCTTGAGTCTTGGGTCTTGTGTCTTGGGTCTTGGGTCTTGATTGTCTTAGTGAAACTAAAAGAGACGCGTTTCTGTAGTTCGTTGGGCTGTACGCCCAACAGTCGCGGCATCTGTGCCCGATTGAGGTTAAGACAGCTTGCATCGTCTCCATCATGTACACGCCATTGAACTATCTGTACGCCTTGAAGCACGTCCGTATCCAGGCCCATTGATTGACGCCCCGATGTGCTGTTCAAATCGTAGAGGATACCAATAGCGGATTCTCCGAATAGCGTAAAGCCTCCCGTTCCTGAATCCCGTCTCTGGGCTTGTGCTAATCCACCCAAAGGCGGATGTCGGTTGGCACCAACCGCAATAACCATAAAAATCCCACATGCAAGTAAGCCTACAACCGCCAGACTCCGTCCGCTTCGTCTGGTTGAATTGCGCAATCCTAAACCAGCCAGGGATGCCACCGCCTTATTCCAATGGCCGGCTGCAATTCTTAATAAGGCCTGAGTTAATCCAAGTCCGGCAATCAGAAGCAATGCACCGGCCCCAAAAAAAGCTGTGGAGACAGCACTGCTGTCACCGGTTCCCATAGCAGTAAGCAGTAACACTGCTCCAGCTGCTGCTGCTATCGCTACGTATAGTCCGATTCTCGAACCTCGATTCTCGAACCTCGGTCCTCGTCGAGTATCGAGCATCCAGTATCCGGCATCGAGGAGAAGCTCACGAGCCGGCCGGGATACCTGTCTGCGCAAAGTCAGCCATATTGCAATCAGAGAAACAACTATAGCTCCCAAAGCCCCTTCAATCAAAGAAGAAGGGTTTGCATAAAAATATATTCTCGAACCGCTTACCGCCGCCTGCCATAAAGTTGCAAGCCCGTAAATCATGGCTTTAGTATAGAGCAGTCCTGCTGCAGTACCCCCAACTACTCCCAGTACCGCCAATATGCCTCCTTCGATAAATAACAGCCGCCTTACTAACTTCGGTGAAAAACCCACCGCCAGTAACGTTCCAACCTGTTGGCTGCGTTTTTCAATACCAAATACAAAAAGAAGCCCCATCAAAATCAAGGCTGCTATGATAAGAAACATACTAAGACCGAGGAAAAGCTGACCGAAATCAGTGGCTTGGTCTCCTGCTTTTATGCCGCGTGCACGCACTGATTGAAAAAACAATCCTGCTGAAGCAGGATTAACTTTTTTTAATAACCTGCCGGCTATATCATCTGATGACTCACCGCTTAGCGGATAGCGCACCGCAGTTAAATTTCCATACCTGTTAGCCCACATCTTTTGGCCGGCCCTGAGCGTAACAAAGGCCTTTGGTGTGCCCCGATACCGCTGCCAATAATCTTCATCGCACTGGCGTATCTTATCAAGGTCGATTGTGATTCCAGGGTCCCAATCCCTGCAATTATTCACATCCGCCAGACCGGGGAAATCCGGCATTAACTCAGGGTCCACCGCTGAATCATCCATAGGCAGAATTGCCCGAATCCGAAAGCCGGTTTTTTGCTGCTGAAGTTTTCTCATCGGTCCGAGAACGAAGTAACTAAGCTCAACTGAATCTCCCACTTTTGCAGCAAGGTCCTCGGCAAGCCACTGATTAATGAGGATTTCATCATCCTGCATATCCATCGGAACAAGGCTGCCGGCATCTGCCGAGGGCTCCATAGCAGCTACTGTCGAGTACGGGGTCGTCCTGTCACCCACTTGCAATTTGTTTACGAAATAAGTCAAGTTTCCGACGGCACCATCGGACACGTTCATTGCAGCGGCGGCGACAGGGGCGTCAATGAATACCCGCCTGCTGCGTATCTCAAACATATCCTTCCGCTTTAACCGGCGAAGCTCAAGAGATGCGTCAGCAAGCTGCCAATATTTCCCCAGAGCTCTATTTGCACTTTCAATCGTTAAACTATCTTCCGCATCCGCGGCGATTAGCAGAGTGTTGGCCTGAGCGCTGCGGTCGAGCTTTTCCTGCAGCCATTGCAACGGCACAAAAACATTCAAAGGTGTAACCTGATTGGCTTGTAAACTGAAGCTGCCAAAGTCTGATTGGTCGGCAACTGCTTGTACTACCAAACGAAATGCAATGGACAGACCCGAATCCGGCGTCAGCGGTACGTCACGCGGCATAAGACTCGGTCTTTCAATTCGCAGCACAACTTCATCTCCCACTCCTACACCAAGTTTTGCCGCTAATGGTTTGTTTAAGACAATCGTCTGGCCCCAATTTTCTCCGAAGGGGTTTTGCCCTGCTCCGACCTTAAAAAAACGCCTGTCAACACCGAGCACCTCAATTCTGTTTGCACGTCTTGTATCGTCACTATTGGCAATCAGCCCTCGCAACTGTAAAACAGGCGCCACCACCGTATTAAGCTCTGCTGCCAGCTCGTTCGCCAATTCAGCCCTAAAGAATCTGTTCTGGGGGACAAGAGCTAACTTGGTTGTGCCTAATCGGGCTTTTACCATCATTTTAAGACTGTAACGCACTGAGTCACCTATAACCAGCGCACCAGTCAAAACAACGGCGCTTACCATAACGGCCAGCAGAACGCCCAAATTGGTTCGCCAATAAAAGCCGAGACTTCTTTTAGCAAGCTTCCACAAACTCATCCCCGGCTCCTGTCCCTCAACCCCCGCTTGTTGCTGGCGGGGGTCAACAGCCCATCGCTTAGTTCCATCACGTGGCCTATTTGCTCTGCGAGCTTGAGCGAATGTGTTACGGCAATCAATGTAACCTGTTCGCTTCGGTTCAGCTCAACCAGCAGCTCAGCTATATTCTCCGAGGCGTCTTTATCCAGCGAGCCGGTCGGCTCATCAGCCAACAGCAGCTTGGGGCTGTTAATCAAAGCCCTGACGACCGCTACACGCTGGCGCTGACCACCTGAAAGCTGGCCCGGCCGATACAACAAATAGTCTTCAAGCCCTACACGCTGCAGCAGATTTGTTGCCCTTTGCTGAATCTCTTTTTTAGGCGGATGGTTTTTGCCGGCAAGTGTCGGCACCAAAACATTTTCAAGCACCGTGCATTGCGGTAAAAGATGATGCAACTGAAAAACAAAACCGATTTGACGGTTGCGAATTCTCGCAAGCTCAGACTCGCTCAGCCCCGCAAGGTCCTTGCCGTCAAATAATACTCTTCCCGAAGTCGGACGGTCCAAAGCGCCAATAATATTAAGGAGTGTGCTCTTGCCGCTGCCCGAAGGCCCTACTATCACGAGTGACTGGCCTTTTGTTACTTTTAGTGTTATATCTTTCAAAACACAGACGCCATCTGCATTTCCCGGCGACTGGTAACTTTTTGTTACATTAATAAGTTCAAGCATCATTGTCCTTGCGCACACTACCGCGCTATTTCTTCATATATACGCACCATTTCTTCAGCAGCTTGTTCGATATTTGAACAATTTTCATGAACTCCAATTCTATCGCCCGGCGTCGAATGCATAGACATAACCATCATCGCTGCCTACAATAACCATCCGGTTAGCGATAGCCGGCGAAGAAGTAATAGGCTGGCCTATCTCATACGACCAAACTTGTTTTCCGTCAGAGAGTCTTAATAGATAAAGTCGGCCGTCTTCGGAGCCGACAACCACCTTGTCGCCGCAAATAACCGGTGAGCTGTCAACTTCGCCTAATGTCTGGAATGTCCAGACTACTTTCCCATCATCACGGCTAACACAATGCACACGTTTATCCCGCCCGCCAAATACAACTACGTCCTGACCGACTGCGGGCGAAGAAAAAAACGGAGAATCCGCGTCCGTATATTTCCATACGATTTTGCCGGCGGCAATGTCGGCTTTGATAAGTACATTGTCGTAATTGCCGACATACGCCTGCTCTTCAACAAATGCTGCGGAAGCTGCAATATATGAATCCGCATCAATCTTCGCTATTTTACTGCCGTCGGTCAGTGACACAACGTGAATCATCGCATCGCAGCCGCCGAAAATGGTCTTTTGGCCATCGACCGCAGGCGAGCCATTTATATAGCTGTCCGTTTCATAGGTCCACACGACTTTACCACTTGCCGAATCCACACAATGCAATTTATTATCGTAGCTGCCCACGAGTATCCATATCCTCTGGCCGTCCGGTGAGCGTACCCAGTTAGCAGCCCCGAGAATCTGTCCATCTGTTTTGTATTTCCATTTAAGTGAGCCGCTTTTTGCATCAAGAGCATACAGAAAGCCGTCCGATGACCCTACAAAAACCGAACCTTCAATCACACACGGTGTCGCCTCGACAGCGTCATTGGTTTTGTAAGCCCATACCTGGTGTCCGCCTTCCAAATCGATTGCATAAACATTCGCGTCAGATGAGCCAATGAAAACCAGATGGTCGTCGATTACCGGCGATGATTTGACTTGGCCATTAGTTTTGAATTTCCAAACAAATCTCAGCAAATCGGGTAAAGTCCCCGAGGCCCTGCCTAATAGCCGCTGTCCACCTCGAAACATAGGCCAACTGTCCTGGTTGTCAACTATTGTTTTCGGTTGTATAAGCTTAGTCACTGTCTTCTTATCGTCGGGTTGCAGCCGGCTGATTATCATCGTCGTAAGAACCACGCACACCCCGACAATAATAACAAGTACCAAAGTTACCTTAACTGTAACTTTCATAGCAATACTCGTCGTTGTTCATCGTCTGGTCATAATATATAAACTGAGATTAGGCATATATCATTGCTAAGAGAGGTGTTTTTCCACGCTTACACACACGCACACCCCGAGACGGCTCAAATGAGCCCACTGAAGTCTGCCAATCAAAACCGGCAAGCCCGGCAAAGCCTCCACCCGCGTCTCAAAACGCCATTACTCTTTTGTCCGATGCCTATCGGACGACTACGCATTTCATCTGCTTCTGGTCTCTTATCAGCAGCTTTCCATCAGAAAGTGCCAGCGCTGCCCAGTTTTGGGTTCTACCTCCAACTCTTAAAGCTATACCTTCACTGTTTGTTCCTGCTTCTGCAAGCACCTCTGCTGATGCAAGTGGCTTAAATCCGGATGGATCAGGCTCAATAAGGTACAACTTATTTCTGCCATCGGTGCTGAGTAGCAACCCATCGGCAAGAATTGAACCGCCCTTATCAAATAACGGAGACCTCCCGGTTTTCCATTTAATCTGGCCGTCAATACTCATACAGACCATGCCGTCTTTTCTTTCGTTGGTTGAATATTGAGCATAAAAATAGCCGTTATATAGAATCGGCGGTTGTGTATGTGCGCCAAATTCAACGGTTTTATAAAGTTCTGTAACGCCGTAGATGCCATCTCCCTGTTGCTCGACCTTTATCATAACGGCACCGAGTTCATATCCGCCTACAACAAGCACTTTGTTATCACCGGCATCAACGGCACTCGGCACCGAAATGTGACAGTGCCACTTATCATACTTCCAGAGGATTTTTCCCGTAAGGGGTTCTATTCCAACAACATTACCCAAAGCATTTGCCAATTCTGGATGTCCGATGCGATTAGTGGATGAAGTAATCATTACAACATGGTCTTTCCCGTCTATTTTTACAACTGCCGGACTGACATATGTTTCATTTCCAAGATTGGGTGTTTTCCAAACAATATTGCCTGTGAGTTTATTATAAGCAACCACACCAGCTTCAGGAGCTTGGGATGCTATAATAAGTAAATCACCGTAAATAAGAGGGCACTGAGTAATTGCCCATATCGGAATTCTGCCGCCGCCGAAATCCTTCCAAACGTTCTTATTCCAGACGGGCTTGTGTGTGTTTATGTCTATGCAATAGAGATCGCCATAAGGACCACACGAATAAACTTTATTGCCGTCCACTATCGGTACACTTCGCGAACCAGGAAACATAACACGTCCGGGAGCGTCATATGCAAAATTCCAGAGTTCCTTGCCATTAGAAATATCTAAACACCTAAGATTATCACCTACCTTATCATCCCTGTCGAGCAAATAAACCTTGCCGTCTTTGACAACAGGCCCGCCATAACCTATGCCAACCTTCACAGTCCATAGAACTTCCGGCCCTTTCTCAGGCCAGGAGCGCAGAAGCCCTTTTTCCGGCGAGATTGAGTTTCTATCAGGCCCGAGATACTGCGGCCAATCGGCCAAAGTGCTGCCGGTCGTTATCGTTACAATTGCTGCTATCAGCATTACTTTAGTCTTCATTTTCTTCACTCCTAATAAATTATTATCTGGAATTTCCCATTTGAACGCTTAACAAACACAATTTTCTATGTATGATATTAATAATTTCACCAAAATCCATCAAATTATCACTTTTTACACGAATCCATGTGTTAAGACGTTTTGGAGAACCCGTTTTATTCCATAGTTATACCAGTTATAAAAACTAATGGCGCTATACAGTAATTGCCGATAACTGTCATGGTAATGCAGAAAACTCATTGCAAGGAGGCTATCATGAC
>JBAQFY010000110.1:0-22332 GCA_049287505.1 Sedimentisphaerales bacterium
GCTGTCACCGCTGCAGAAAAGCCATTGTCGATGTTAACAACTGTAACGCCGGCAGAGCAGCTATTCAGCATCGTTAAAAGGGCCGAGAGCCCTTCGAAGCTGGAGCCGTAGCCGACACTGGTCGGCACTGCGATTACAGGACAACTGACCAGGCCGCCTACGACACTGGCTAATGCCCCTTCCATTCCTGCGACGACAATGACAACATTGGCGTTCTGGAGTTTGGGTAGATGTTTAAATAATCTGTGCAGGCCGGCCACCCCGACATCGCAAATCAGCTCCGTCCTCTGGCCCATAATCTCGGCGGTAACTTTCGCTTCGGCTGCAACGGGCAAATCGGCGGTGCCGGCGGTAACGATGGGCAGGACAGTCTTAGAGGCTGTAAGCTCTTTCTGTTCGAGGACGATTGCCTTAGCTGATTTTTCGTATCGGGCATTTGGAAATTTGTTAGTTTTGGCCAGCTCGTCGAAAACATCCTGCCCGGCTCTGGTGGCCAGAACGTTATTGCCTTTTGCAGCAAGGGTCTCGAAGATTTTAATTATTTGTTCGGTGGTTTTGCCGGGGCAGAAGATGACTTCCGGAAAGCCGCGGCGGATTTGACGATGGTGGTCAATGCAGGCAAAGCCTAAATCCTCAAACGGCAAATGGCGAAGTTTCTCAATTGCCTCGTTGATATTTAGTTCGCCGTTTTTGACCTGCTCTAATAATTTTTTTAATTGTTCAGCCTGAATATGATAACTCCTTACCCAGGTTGCGTGGTTCGTCTAACGGTTGCGCCGCTCGTTTCGTCTATCGTCTTACCGTTGACGCAACCGTAACGAGTCGCGCAACCGCAACCGTTTAACGAAGTTTTCAACCGCAGGCCTTTGGCTCAAGGGTTAGGTCTGCAAAAAGCCTGGCCTTGAATTTATGATACGCCAAAGAAGCTACCATAACAGCGTTGTCAGTGCAATATTGTTTTGGGGCGACCAGCAGTTTTTTGAGCGGGACATCCGAGTCGCACATTTTTTGTAAACAGTTTCGCAGTTGATTGTTGGCTGCTACGCCGCCGCCTAACAAGATAGTCTTTGCGCTGATTTTTTTAGCGGCTCGCTGCGTTTTTTTCACGAGGACATCAATTACCGCCGCCTGGAAGGAGGCCGCGATGTCGGCTATTTGCTGTTCGCTCATAGAATCGACCTTATTTTCGCCTTTCATATCCTGGCCCCGACAGTAATACAGGACGGCTGTTTTGATACCGCTGAAAGAAAAGTCCAGCGAATCGCGTCCGAGCATTGAGCGGGGGAATTTTATTTCGTTTGGATTTCCTTTTTCGGCTGCCTTTTCAATACTGGGTCCGCCGGGATAGGGGAGCTTGAGGATTGTGGCAACTTTGTCAAAGGCTTCGCCGGCGGCATCGTCAATAGTGGAGCCCAAAAGTACAGGCTCCAGCGGTGAATGGTAATCGTAAAGACAGGTGTGTCCGCCTGATACGATTAGAGCAACTGCCGGCAATTGCGGATTATCCTCGGACAATATCGCTGATTGCAGATGGGCGTGCAGGTGATTAATTGCTATTAATGGCTTGTTCCAGGCGAAGCTGAGGGTCTTGGCGGCGGTAACGCCCACGATCAGAGCGATGGTCAAACCTGGTTGATTTGCGACGGCGATAGCGTCAAGAGCATCTTTGGCAACATCGGCCTGGGCCATTGCTTCTTTTATAACAGGATATATTTTTCCGATATGTGCGCGGGAGGCAATCTCAGGGACAACGCCGCCGTATTTTTCGTGCAGCCTGGTTTGCGAGGCTATCACCGAGGATTTGACAGTTTTGCCGTCTTCAACAACGGCCGCCGCAGTCTCATCACAACTGGTCTCAATAGCGAGAATATTTGTGGATTTATCCTGCATAGAGCTGGATATTAGTAGAATTGGTAGGTTCTGTCAAGCCACAAGAATTTGGCCTTGGTTTAGAAACACAGAGGCATACAGGATTATCTTGCCGGCAGTACTGTAATTTGGTATGCTGCCGAAGTCCGCCCTGGAAATTGAGTTTGGGACAGATTTATAAAGAGCCAGCACAATGAATGACACGCATCCTGAGATTGCTGTTCGATTTCGAGAATTAATGATGTGCAAATCCGGCGAGGAGCGTTTGCTTATGGGCTGCTCTATGTATGATACCGCCAGAAAAATAGCATGCAGTGCTATTTATAACAGCCGTCCCGACATAACGGATGCGGAAATGAGAAGGGAAATCTTTTTAAGATTCTATGGACAGGACTTCAGCCAGGCTGACAGGGGGAAGTTTCTTTCAGGACTGGCGTCGGATAGTGGATAGCTTAGCTTTTGTCGGAATGGAGTTTTTTGATAGCGGCTTTGGTGAGGAGTAGTATTTGTTTGCAGATGCTTTTGCAAACGTGCGGGAGTGAGAACCGGATTGGAACAAGTGTCGGTAGCTGGAAGTCCGTACATATACTTTGTTGGAAATCGTCGCCGACGATTTCAATCTTGGCCGGGTCCGAGCAGCCAAATCCTATTTGCCTTGCCGTTTTGATAATCGGTACGTTTTCCGGCTCGATACCGACCAATTTGGCGCAGATGGTTTCGCAGGCGATTGGGTCGTTTCCGCCGATGAGCCAGCCAAGGGGTCTGGTTCTACCGCGAATGGGGCCTTGGCCATCCATTGCTACGACGGCATCGATGATAGTTAAGGCGGGATTTAAGAACTTAAAGATATCGATGAGCAATTCACAAAAATCGTTGGGATTGCCGCCTTTTGCAAAGTGCCAGAGGGCTTTTCGCTTGCCGCTGATACAGCCGAACATGTTTTTAACCGCGAATGTAGCTACTAATTGCTGATGCGATTTGAACTTCGGCAGGTTTATGATGACATCGGCGTCGAGAGCGACAGAACTTATGCCGACTATTGTGTTCTTCGTTCCAATCCGGCACTTTTTTGGTTTGTCGAGCTGTTTTACGGGCACAGACAATTTCTTCAGCGGTTCTTCCAGCTTTAGTGCTTTTACGCAGGTAAAGACATTGCCCCACGCGGGTGAATCACCAACAAAAGGCTTTGCGCCGAAATCTTTTAAGAGCGTGGCGGTCTCGATAATTACTGCCGGATGAGTCTGTGTGGCGTGACGGCGAGACCTTGGGGCGATGAAATTCGGCTTGAGCAGAACGGTATCGCCCGGTCTTATAAATTTTTCCATTCCGCCGAGAAGCTCAAACTGTCTTTGTAATGCTTCGGCAATCACGGGCGGGCTGTAATCACTGCATCGAGACAATATTACTGTTGGATTGGGCATAGGGCGGTCAATAATTTGTCCGGGTACAAACAAGTAAGAATATTCTGAAGGCAGGCTTACGTTCGGGCGGTTTACGGTCGGTTTCGCTGAAGAACAGGCTGCCTTCGGGATTGCTGAAGAAAAGACCGCTTAGAGCTGTTTGGTCGCTGATGTATTCTTTTGGTCCGAGCAGGACAAAATCGCCGGGGCTCATTTTCAGTGCGAAGGCGGCTGCGTTGAAGGGAAACTCGCGTATCTTTGCCCGTGCTTCTAATTGTGGAATTGCTCCTTTTACTATCGGCGGCGAAAATACCGGATAGGCAGTAACGTCGCATACGCCTCTTAAGCCGGGGATTGTTTGGGCTTTTAGCCGCAGGGCAAGGATGCCGGGCCCTATATTTGCACCTTCCCTTGAACCGTAAGTTGAGGTGAAGAAGATGGTTCGTGGGCCGTCTAATCCGGTGATGGCAATGGACTCGGCCTGGCCGTCGGCCAACATCAACGAAACTTTCTCTATTATTTTGCCGCTGGCGGCAAGCAGCAAATTATAGATTTGGTCCAACATTCGGATTTGACCGAAGTGGACTGAAAACGAATTGGCGCCGAAGGCTTGAAGACTGTTAAATCGCAGAGGCTTTGTGTATAAAGTCTTGCGAGTATCATCCAATTTGTCGATGTTTTCGGCTGGTATTTCGAAAATGTGGAGGTCAAAATTTATCGTCTTTATCAGCCGTGCCGGCGGCGGTTTATCGCCGCGACGAGGGGCAAGGTCGCCAATTTTGACATTCTTCCATATCGGCTCTTCCTCAGGAGCAGTACAACCTATCAGGCAAAAACTTAACAAGACCAAAGACACAAGACACAAGACACAAGACCTAAGATGTAAGACAGAGGACAGGTGCTTTGCCTCTGGCCTCGGGAGTCCGGAATCCGGCACAGCCGCAATTTGAAAAGCACGAATCATAAAAATAGATTAGCAATTGTGTAAGTAGCTGTCAATAAATTCGATGCCCCCATCTTGTCGGATAGGGTATCTTCTTGACTGGCATTGCTGTTTTGTTTTTAATAGTACGGTTGGTTACGTAAATCCCGTTAAAGAATTCTCTCTAACGTTGTAAAGAATATTCAGATTAGAAGGTGCAAAGGATATGAAAGTTAGTAAACGAGCTCAAGATGTGCCGCCATCGGCGACTATCGCTGTAACGGCGCGGGCGCAGGAATTAAAGGCCCAGGGCGTGGACGTGGTTGGTTTTGGTGCAGGTGAGCCGGATTTCGATACGCCCGATTATATCAAGGATGCTGCTATCAAGGCGCTAAAGGCAGGCAAGACGAAATACACAGCCTCAGCCGGCATAGTTGAGCTGCGGACAGGAATCGCCGCCAAACTCAAGAGGGAAAATGGTCTTGAATACAGCCCGAACCAGGTCATTGTCAATATCGGCGGCAAGCACTCGGTCTATGAGGCGATGCAGGCGGTGCTTGACCCTGGCGATGAGGTTATCCTGCAGAGGCCATACTGGGTTACTTACCCAGAGACGATAAAGCTTGCCGGTGCTGTTGCTAAAATTATTCAAACCGACAAGAGTAACGACTACAAGATTACGCCGTCGCAGCTGGAAGAAGCCATCACGGAAAAAACCGCAATGCTGTTGATTAACTCGCCGAACAATCCGGGCGGTTTTACCTATACGCCCGAAGAGCTAAAGGCCCTTGCAGAGGTCCTTGAGGGGACCGAGGTGATGGTGCTTTCGGATGAAATCTACGAAAAGCTAATTTACGGCGATACCAAATTTGTGAGCTTTGCTTCTTTGAGTGAGGACGCCTACAACAGGACTTTGACTCTCAACGGTTTTAGCAAGACTTTCTCTATGACGGGCTGGCGTCTCGGATACACGGCCGGACCGCTGGAGGTCATAAAGGCGATGGGGCGGCTTCAATCTCATATGACCTCGAACGCTGTAACCTTCGGTCAATATGCTGCGATTGCAGCTATGGGTGAGCCAGCCGAGCAGGCCATAGAAAAGATGAGGAAGGAATTCGAGCGTCGAGGTAAGTATATGACCGAGCGGCTGAACAGCATCGAAGGCGTGGAGTGCCCTGAAGCCACCGGCGCATTTTACTGTTTCCCTGATGTTTCAAGCCATTATGGCCGAAAGATTAATGGTGCGAAAATTGCGGGCAGTATGGACTTTGCAAAAGCACTTCTGGAGCAGGCCAATGTCGCGCTGGTTCCGGGTTTGCCGTTTGGCTGTGATAATAATGTTCGTTTGAGTTTTGCCTGTTCACTCGAGCAGATTACCAAAGGATTAGACAGATTAGAAGAATGGCTAAGTCAATAGAAGTCAGAAGTCAGAAGCCTGAAAACAGAAGTCAGAGGTCAGAAGTCAGAGGTCAGAAGTTGTTTGTTCTCTGTCGTCTGCCCTTTGTCATCTGTATTCTGGCAATGCTTATTTTTACATTCCACGCCTGCACACACATGGTTGCAGCCGGCGATACATGGGTTGCGATGGCGTGCGGGCGACACTTTGTCAATCACGGGGTCAATACTGTCGAGCCGTTCAGCGCAAATTCACATAAGGCAGGGCCAACAGAAGAAGAAATCAAGACCTGGCCAAATTGGGCCCAATGGATTACGGACAAGGTCGGCATCGAGACAGTCAAATACTGGCATCCGACCGGCTGGATAGACCAGAACTGGCTGACGCACGTCATTTTCTATTCGTTGATTCCCAAATCATCATACGCAGACGGCGTAAGCTTTCCTTCCAATGCGCTGGTCTATTGGAAATTCGCTATTTACATATTGACCGTGATTTGTGTTTATTACACGGGTCGGTTATTGGGTGTTAATCCGGCTCTGTGTGCAGTCTTTTCCTGCTTTGCAATGTTCACAGGCCGTTCGTTTCTCGATATTCGCCCCGCGGGTTTTTCAAATATGCTGGTGGCTGTCTTTTTGCTAATACTTGTCCTTGCCACATATCGAAACGTGTTGTATATATGGCTCATTGTGCCGGTAACGGTTTTCTGGTGCAACGTCCACGGCGGATATATCTACGCTTTTATAATGCTCATCCCGTTTATAGGATTGCACCTGCTAACCAACCTAAATAGAAAATGGACTGCGATTTTATATAATGTTACTGCCTGGCCGTTCTTATATTTTGTTTTTTCCAGAGCCGGCCTTAAATTATCCACATTTTTGTTTTTCATCCTGGTGATAGTTTTGGATATTGTCCTGATATTTTTCAAGAAGAATCTTGTTTCTATCGGATGGAAGGGCGTATATCATGCGGTTGCTGCTTATCTTGTTGCTTTCTTAGCTATGGTTTTGTTCAACCCCTTTCATTTAACGAATCTGACCCATACTTTTGTCATCAGTGTAAGCGAACACGCAGCGAGGTGGCGTGACATCCACGAATGGCAGCCTGCTTTCGACTGGGACAATCCTGTTGGTACAGCAATACCTTTTTTAGTAATGTACATTATTGCCTGGATTATTCTTACGGCTTGGGCTGTTGTTCTGATAAAAACTTCCAAATCTGTCAGGCGACAGTCCAAGCGGAAGATAAATAGTTCTGATGGGTATCAATGGCCCAAAATTGATATATCACTAATGCTTATTGCCGCCCTTACGATTTATATGGCCATTCGTTCTCGCAGGTTTATTCCGATAGCGGCTATTGCAGCCTGTCCGGTTATAGCAATGTTTATCGACCAGCTCGTTCGTTCAATTTCAGCGGCGCATAACTTCCAGAGAAACAATCGTCTGATTGTCTCTGTTATGCCGTATAATCTGCAATTGTTTTTTATCCTTGCCGGTGCCCTGGCAATTTCGTTTTTCGGCACATGGTGGGGTCTTAAATTTAAGTATATTTATCTGGATTCCTGGCCCCGCGACCCAAAATTAACTTCGATGTTTATGCGGATGACCGACTCAGGACAAAAGCCGTTTTATGCCTGTAAGTTTATAAGAGATAATAAGTTAACAGGTAAGATGCTTAATTACTGGACAGAGGGAGGCTTTATTGCCTGGGGTCAGGAGCCCGACCCGAATACGGGTCGCACGCCTCTGCAGTTATTTATGGATGGCAGAGCACAGGCAGCTTATAACCGTGAAGTTTTTGATGAGTGGTCGGCTGTTATGGCCGGTGGCGAGCTTACAGACCAGATAGTTGCACGCGCCAAGGCCAGAAGACAGGGTGTAACCAGTGACGATTACGTAAAGATAGGCCAGTGGATGGATGAGCAGCTGCGGGAGCGTAATGTTTGGGTAGTCTTAATGCCCCAGGCAACGTATAGCACTCCTCCGCCGGAGGAGTATTATCTAAAAAAATCCTATCACGCCATACAAGGTCTTGAATATAATCCCAATTGGCCTGTTGTTTTCTTTAATAATAAGCAAAAATTGTACGTCGATTTAAAAACGCCACAGGGCAGGGAACTTTATGAGGGCATATATAATGGAAAAACACTTTACCCTGATGATTTCCACAGGAACCTTATTCGTGCCCGTAGCTGGCTTTTCTATCGTCTGGGGATAGCTGAAAAAAAGAAGGGATTTGATTTTGCAGTCCGAGCCTTCAAGTTGGAACCATCGCCGGCCCCTATGCGGGAAATAATTATTGTTGCTTCGAGTTTCGCCGAGATAAAACCTGATGTTAATGAGTTTTGTGAAAATTATGTTCGCGAATTCAAAGAAAATGGGGCAAATTGGGCCGAACAGGATGGCTATCGCGACAGAGTTGAAGCTGCACGGTTAGCATGCTTCTATTTGGGGGATATTGCCCGTACACAGGGAAATACGAAACTCGCGAACTTTTACGCCGCTCAGGAGAAAGAATGTTTAAGCGAATTGCTCAGGGTGGCCCAAAGCAAGAGGTGGTAATTATATAAGGGAAAAGTGCGAAGTACAAAACAATGAAAAGCACGAAGCACGAAGCACGAAACTCGAAATTCGAAACAAATCCGTAATTCAAATGTTCAAATTTTCAAAACTTACTGTTTGGGACATTTGAATTTTGAACATTGGATATTGTTTTGGATTTCGATATTCGGATGCCTTCTTTCAGAGGCATAAGTTTAATAACGTAATTTGTTTCTGATTATGAGTGAGCTGGTACGCAATGTTTCTATCAGTGTTTTTTTCCCCTGTTATAACGAACAGGACAATATCACCCGCGTAGTAGAACAGGCACTTACGGTTCTGGAAAAGCTCAACGCTGACTTTGAAGTAATAATCGTTAACGACGGCAGTTCCGATAGTACCGGCCAAATAGCCGACGAGATTGCCGGCCAAAAGGGCGGAGTAAAAGTCGTGCATCACCGGACTAACCTCGGTTACGGAGCAGCCTTGCAATCCGGCTTCAAAGCGGCAACAAAAGAGCTTGTCTTTTATACAGACGGCGACGGCCAATTCGATATAAACGAAATGCCGCCGCTGCTTGGTTTGATGGAGCAATATGATATTGTGAGCTGCTATCGGCTGAACCGTCAGGATAATCTCATACGCAAAATCAACGGCTGGTGCTGGACGAAACTGGTTTGCCTTCTGTTCGGGATGAAAATTCGCGACATCGACTGTGCTTTCAAGTTATATAAAAGGGAAATTTTTGATAACATTAAACTGGTAAGTACCGGTGCCCTTATCGATGCTGAAATCTTGGCTCGTGCTGTTCGCAGAGGTTATCGCGTAACTCAACGAGGCATCCATCATTATCCACGGACAGCCGGCTCGCAAACCGGTGCGAATTTGCGTGTAATTCTTCGTGCGTTCAAAGAGCTATTGAGGTTGCGAAGCCAAATCCGATGACACAGATTACACGGATTGAAATAGACTAACACAGATTACGCAGATTAAAATGGATTAACACAGATTACGAAATACGACATACGAAACATGAACGAAGGAAAGGTCAATTTGTTTATCTACGGCTCGCTGCGGGACAGCAGAATTTTCCAATCGGTCAGCGGCTTAAGTTTTACCAAAAAAACCTCTAAAATAAACGACGAGACCCTCTGGGCCGAACCAGCATTGCTTCCGCATTACCGAAGGGTCAGCCCGGACAATGTCTATTTCTATGCCGTTGCGGCACCGTCTTCAAGGATTGAAGGCCTGGTAATTTATGACGTTCCCGCCTGGGTAATGGCTGAAATCGACAGGTATGAAGGCAAGCGTTATGAAAGAGAAAAGGTACAAATCAATACGGCCAATGGTCTGGTCGATGCCCAGGCTTACCTTGTAACTCACAGTTCAATGGAAAAGCATTTCGGTGACAGGTTCCACGTTAATCTGATACACGAGCTTTGGCTTCGAAAACGGATTGAGAAATTCATTAAAAGGCACACCCGCCCCGGTGAACGTACGGCAGATGCGGAATCGGAACGCCGAGCCGATAGGGAGCTGCTCGCAACCACAGAACGCGACCTGGTCATGAGCCATTATCACAGTGATGCCGTTAGTGATTATTATCTTGAACACGAACTCGACAGGCCGCGGCCGAGCATAAAGCATTTATACAGCGACCCTCAGGCCAGGCCGTTTATCAAAAACTATTTAGCTTTGGTAGTAAAGCAGGTTCTGCTCAGTCAGCTCGATGAACAAGTCCAAGCCAGGTACCGCTTTGAGCTTGAGCATATGCGTATTTCAGAAAGATATTTTAAACGGTCGGTTAGTTTACTTGCAGCCCTGCAAATCGTAAATGCAAACAATGAGGCTGTTGGTTTGATTGTTAAGAAATGCCTTGAAACAATGCCCTATGACAAATATGACCTCGTTGATTATATTAAATATGCGGTACGCGCAGCAACAAGTATGTTTGACGGCCGCGTTGTCCGGGCAAAGCTGTCACAAATTCGTTCGAATCTTAATCCTGGACTGGTTCCACTGGGTACTGAAATTGAGCTGAGTAATCTTGGTCCAGCGGCGGTCGAACCCCAAAGGAGCATTCAGAAAAAGATTGACCCTGTGTATGACGGATTTAAGTATTTCTATGATTTTCGCCTGGATGTTTTATCCTGGAAACTCGGCGGATATATCGACGACCACACGGGCTCAACTGATACGGCACGGCGGTCCGGTTTTTTGGAGCTTGCTCCCGGAAGACTGAATATCCGCGGCGAGCTGTCTCGACCGGCAACTTCAGACCCGTGGCTTCTCAGTCAGTTGATACACGAGATTGTCAGTTTCTATGACATTCACCCACATAGTTTGCACCTTTCTTTCCAGCTTCGAAAAAAACAGCTCGGCAATCAAAAAATTCTACCTTTGGGTTTTGTCAAGTGCCTGCTTGTGCTTGGGGGTGGTCCGGAGCTAAAGGGCACCGGCAGACTGTGGGTTTCAAGGATGGGCTATGATGAGATAACACAGTACCCCGATGCAGCATTTGGCAGCACCGAACGTCGGGATGAAGAGCTCGTATTTGCCAGAACCAGCAAGCGGAGATGGTACCTGGGCGCAGACGCCATTGCAGACAAACCCCCGGCACAGGCAACTACGTACGTCCAGCAGTATAAATTTATTCGTTTGGAACAAAGGGCCAACTATGAGCCGTTAATCTTGTGTCTTAAGGGTCTCCAGCTGGCCTATAATCCGGCGGATTACTTGACTGCCGAACAGTTAAGGAGCAGCCGAAAATTGCAGCGGCAGTACGAGGAGCTAAAGCAGTGGGCTGCCGTGCCAACAGAAATCAGCCCACGAACAATAAGCAAATTCTTAAAAACCGTCCAAAGTGGCTTGATGAACGAAGGACACCGTCGGCCCGTTCACAAATTGCATTACATAGATTGGGTCCTAAGCGCTGTCGATGTGCAACTGCGCATGTTTAATAAACAAGTAAGACTCAGGAGCTAAGACTCCAGACACAAGACTCCAGACACAAGACCCAAGACTCCAGACTTTGGTCTGAGTTTTTGGATTTAATATTTGAAGGCCGTGGGCCTTTGGGGACCCACGGCCAGCCAATGTTGCATATACGCAAGCCCTCCCCTCTCAAAAATTTCGGCAACGTATATACGTTTATTAGTTAGCAATCAAAAACAGTTGAGCTATTTCCGATTTTAATACATTCTTTGCCCCCGCTGCTTCGTTTTGCGAAGCAAACAGCGGGGCTACGAAGAAAAAATAGTCAATCAACAATTCTCTTATCCGTCAGTTCGAAGTTGCTTTTGGTCAATCTTTTGTTTTATGAGCTTTGCTGTGCGCCAGGCAGCATCCTTGCCGAAGTCAATGCACTTGTGTATCCCGGTATTAACAGATTTTGCGAAATCTTGACTCGTAATCCGTGACTCGTGGCCTGTGAGCTGGGCAACGAGCGACGGGCGACGAGCGGCGTTATTCTCCGGTACGGGAGCCAAGGTATAAATCGCAGTTGCAAAGCCGGCAAAATAGACTATCAGGAAAAAAACGAATTTGATTCTCCAACCTCTCATAAAGGTTCTCCCTTCCTAAGACACAATTTATCGGCCGTTCCCCCCTGCTGGCCTTTTTGGATTTGCCTCTAAGTTAAAATTTAACATAAAAAGCCACAGTTGGCAAGCGCAAATTTGAGTTTTTGTCTTTTGTTTTTATCGTAGAAATATGGTATAATTTTGGCCAAAAGGAGATAGGAAAGGTTAAATTTCTGGAGATAAAGAGGCGTAATGGATACAAAAAAGAAAATAAAATACTGGTTGGATATCGCTAATTACGATTTGGTGAGCGCAAAAGCAATGCTGGAATCAAAAAGGTTTCTGTATGTCGGCTTTCTTTGCCATCAGGTGGTGGAGAAATGTCTGAAAGCCTATTGCTGGCAGACTAAGAAAAAAGAGCCACCTTATAGTCATAATCTTCTCTTGCTTTCGGAAGAATCAAAATTTGACAAACTCGCAGACGAGGAGCATTTTTTGCTTTTCAACGAACTTATGCCGCTCAATATACAGGCCCGTTATCCCGAAGATAGGGAGCTTTTATTAAAGACGCTCACCGCTGGGAAATGCAAAGAGCTTTACGTAAAAACTAAGAGATTTTACTTATGGATAAAAAAGTTATCAAAATAGCAAAGCTTTACGCACAAAAGGTAAAAAGCTATATGCCTGTCAGTATGGTGATACTTTACGGCTCACACGCTAGAGGAACTGCCGGTAAGAACAGCGATATAGATATAGCTGTAGTAGTGGATAAGTTTCGCGGAGATTACCTTAGGACAAGCGCTGAATTATTTAATCTTGTGCGTACCGTAAATAAGCGTATAGAACCTGTGCTTTTGTGCCGTGAAACCGACAAAAGCGGGTTTCTGGAAAATGTTCTAAAACACGGCAAGATTATTTACAAATCGGACAATTGACACTTTTTATCAGCCAATGCTTATGAATATCGCGAATATTCTAATATCATTCGTGGTCTCTCTTATAGCGTCTTCGCTGGCTGTCGTCTTGGCTTTAATTATAGATAGAAAAAGATTGCCCAAATTGGTTATTACCACTTCTGAGGAAACAAATGTAGATAGAATATATCCTGAATCGAATGTTGATGCTGTCAGAAGATGGAAAACATTTCGTGTTGCTGTTAAGAATAAGCCATTCACCAAACCTTTTCACTGGATACCAAGACAAACGGCTGAAAATTGCAGGGCCCAAATAGAATTTTCCAAGCTGGACGGCAGCTTTCTTTTTTCGATGAAAGGCAGATAGGCCTCTACACCAGAACTGTCATATATCTCAAAAGATGCTATATTGTCAAAACTTTTTCACCCTGACCCAGTAACAATTCCAGTTAATGAGCAAGAATATTTAGATATAATTATAAAAAACGAAAATGATAAAGAGGCTTACGGTTGGAACAACGAAGCTTATTTTCATAAGTGGAGAACACCACATTATAAAATTGACAGAGGCAAATATAAGGTTAAAGTAACTGTGAATACTCAAAACGGAGTGAGTTTTACCGAAAATTTTGAATTAAGAGTTTGTGACAGAATAGAAGATACCTACTTGAAAAAAATTTAGCTGCGGTTCGGACGCGAAGATGTCATAGGTATTGGGCAAGTAGTTCAATGAAGGTAAAAGAATTTTTTTAATGTTCTTATGAGTTGTCTGTTAAGTTTTTATCTAAAATTTCTTTCAATGTCTTACAGACAATTGCCACTTTATCTTTAGTCAGATTATTATAAAACGGCAGGGCGATAGTGCTTTTAGACACAGCTTCTGTAACAGGGAAATCGCCTTGCTTATAGCTGAATCGCTCGACCATAAAGGGCTGCAGATGCACCGGTGGAAAATAATTGCCGACCTGAATGTTTTTGTTTCTCATCGCCTGCAGAATACGCTCTCGGTGCTCCAAAGAATAATCATCTGCAAGCCGGACGACGAAAACAAACCAGCTGATGTCGCAACCATCCGGCTCGGTGGGTATTATTAGCCTGTCATCATCAGCTAAGATTTCCTGATACCATTTTACGACCTGTCGGCGTTTGGCTTTGATTTGGTCTATTCTCGAAAGCTGCACAATGCCAAGCGCACAATTTATTTCACTGAGCCGGAAGTTATAACCGAGCCTTTCGTGGCCCAGCCAACTGCCCCCACTGCTTCGCTTTTGCGAAGCAAAACGATGGGGGCCTCTTCCCTGATTGCGGAGCGATACGCACATATTCGCCAGATAATCATCATCGGTCAAAATCATTCCGCCTTCGCCTGTGGTTATCTGCTTATTAGGATAGAAGCCGAATACACTCATCGTGCCGAATGTTCCGACCTTTTTTCCATTCAATGCAGAACCCAGGGCTTCACAACTGTCTTCAATTACCGCCAGATTGTGTTTTTGAGCAATTTCACAGACCCTGTCGAGGCCGAGAGGATTGCCGAAAACCTCTACGGTCAGAATGGCTTTTGTCTTGGGAGTAATGGTGTCTTCGATTTTAGCTGGGTCGATATTCAGACTTGCCGGGTCAATATCAACAAAGACCGGCCTTGCCCCAGCCATCATAACAGAAGCTGCCGAAGCAATGAAGGTAAACGGTGTTGTAATAACTTCGTCTCCCGGGGCAATTCCCAGTGCTAACATACACAAGAACAATCCGCTGGTCCCGCTATTGACGGCAACAGCCCGCTTTGTGCCGATGTAGCCGGCGAAGACCTGCTCGAATTCCGCCAGTTTAGGGCCGAACGAAAGGTTGGGACCGCGAAGCACTTCAGAAACCGCCTCGATTTCTTTCTCGGTTATGTCCGGCCGAGACAAAAATATCTGCATAACAAAAACTCCTTAGCGAAATTGTACTGCTACTGGCCGATAAGTCAATTGACAATTGGTAACTGGTAATTGGTAATTACCTGGACATTTAACCAATTACCTTTTAACCAATTACTATTTAACTAAGTACTTATGGGACGTAGTACTGCTGGTATAATCGTTTATTTGCCTGTAGTGCTTCGCTTTTTTGAAGCAAAACGGTGGGGGCTCGAAAATTGCATTTGTATGTTAAACAGCCTTCGATTTAAAACCGAATAAAGATACGGTTTGAGTATATAGTGGCGGGAATCTGGAAATGGCAAAAGGCAAAAATGTACTGACGACAGGCGACGTAGCTAAGATTTGTAACGTTGCTCCTCGAACAGTCTCGAAGTGGTTTGATAACGGCCAACTGAAAGGCTATCGCATACCCGGCAGCAAGGACCGGCGAATACCTGTCAGCGAATTGATTCGCTTTATGAAAGTGCATAATATGCCTACCTCGGCACTTCCTGTCGGCAAAATCCGAGTACTTATAGCGGACAGCAACGACAAAACTGCATCGGCTCTGGCCGATGTTTTGCGAAGTGAGGGTGACTACGAGGTCCAAACTGTCCATAGCAATTTTGGGACAGGCGCAGTCGTTCAGAAGTTTGCACCCCATGTTCTGCTGGTAAGCCTTTTGGCTGAGGGCATAGATGCGATGGGCATTTGTAAAAGCATTCGTGCAAATGAGGATTTGCGGACTATTAAGATTATAGCGCTAGTGAACCGGTTAAGCGATTCTGAGTCGGCAGCCCTGCTGCAGAAGGGCTTTGATGGTTATGTGCCTTACTCTGCTGATGGCACTGAGGTCATCAAGAGGATTGAAGAAGCCACCGCAATTATCTATTAGTTCTTCACCCCTAAGGGTACTTCGGCAGTGGACAAATGTAATTGTTCGTTTGAGCACATGTGCCTGAGTCTGAACTAAATGGGTGTGAGGTCGGCTTGCTCTCGACAATGAACCAGTAAAAAAGGCCGGTCTTTGTACAGCCAAAAATCGAGGCAGATGTCTTCTATTTTAGCTTGTGTTTCAGGGTCCGCTTCTAACAATCACTCCGATATAGAACCACCGTTTTCAGACCATCATATTTAATTATTTTGTTTTTTCTGAGCTTTTGCTACGTCGAGGGGCCGGAAAACTTCGGAACCAAAGAATTAGGCCGACAGCAATGACTAATACCCTAATCTTCCCCAGCAGCCTTTCTGCATCCTATGCAAGTCCTCCTTGCCTTCAGGGGTCACGGGCGACCAGTGGCTGGCCGGATGAGTACGGTCAGCCGCCCTGCCATTCTTTATTGTCTCGACGGCTTTCCACTTCCAGTAATCACTGTGCCCATCTGCAAAAGAGACGTTCACACCATCACCGTGGCGTACAGGCGGGTCGTCCCACCACTGCTCAGTGTCATAATGAACGGCAAAGGCATCAGGCGTTACCCAGCCCTCGTCAATGAAAACAAGTCTGTAGGCCGGTGCCGGACTGTGAATCTCGCTCCTTTTCTTAATGTGTGCGCCACGTACTCCTTGAGTCGCGGGATGATTAACAGCGTTCATGGAAAACATTATAGCGTATGTCAGCAGCTCTCCCCGCAGACCGGTCGGACAGCGGTAAAGTTTCAAGTCCTTGACATATGGCCAGAGAGCACCTTTTTTGATTTCGATTTTTTGCTCGTCCTCGGGTAATTGTTCGCCCTGCTGGTAGTTGCTGTGCCAGCACGTGCCCACCCAGGCCGTCTCATTTTTATGGTCACCCCAGGACGTTTGGACATCGCTATAGCCTGCTGCACCATTGACGAGCTTATCGTCGTTTTCATCCGCATACATAATCCAGGCCATTGCCAACTGCTTGAGATTGTTAAGGCAAACCGCGCGCCTGCCCTGCTCCCTGGCTCTTTGGAGTGCCGGCATCAATATCGCCATCAGTAACGCAATGATAGCAATTACTACCAGGAGCTCTATTAATGTGAATCCTTCCCTTTTTCGCATAATGTTAC
Source organism: Sedimentisphaerales bacterium (assembly GCA_049287505.1). GTDB lineage: Bacteria > Planctomycetota > Phycisphaerae > Sedimentisphaerales > Anaerobacaceae > NIOZ-UU13. The sequence goes on from JBAQFY010000110.1 coordinate 16,506, forward strand.
CTTTCTTCTTACGCACTGGAAAAACATTTTTTTAAAATTACTAACCTGCAAGAAAGCTCTTTTCCAAAAGGCCAGTCTTTTAGACAGTCATTTTTTAGTAGTCTTTGAAAGGCCTCATCCATACGGGCCAGTCACCCGGCTGGACAAAGCCGGCTCTCGTCCAGGGGCCTGCAATGTTGTAGTCGGTATTCCACTTCAACGTCCATAATTCTTTGAGTCCGACCTTTCTGACAGTCCAGTCCATAAAGAGGACATTTATAAACCCATCGTGACGGTTGATGCAGAAAATGCGTATTTCATCTCCAGTGGTACCAACTCCTGTTCGCGGCTGCCCGTCAAATTCCGGAGGCTCATCAACTTCGTATGGCTGGCCGTCGGCACGCCAGGCACCATCGCCCATAACCGGTACATTATTCAAACCTTTATGATTAGTACTTCTCCAGTACTCCTCGAGTCTGCGACCGTCACTTGTATCATCGCTGTCATAAATCCACTCATTTAGTGTATAGTTGCCGCCGGTTTCAAGAATTGAATAGCGGACGGGGGCCCCCTCAGCTATGGTTTTATTTACGGTCATCGGGCAGTAGAGCAGTTTTTCAGTATTTGAGTAATATTCCATGAGCTTCTGCATCCAATCACCGCCCATATAGTCGGGGAATTTGCTTTGGTTTTCTTCTGTGTACATTGACCAGACAAGGCTCCACTGTTTGAGATTGGACTGACAGGCAATTGTCTTTGCCTGTTTCCTTACCCGCTGTAGCGAAGGCATTAATATAGCCATCAACAGCGCAATGATAGCAATTACTATCAGGAGCTCTATTAATGTGAATCCTTCTCTTTTTTGCATAATAATATCTTTTCAAAAATCTCTAACCAGCAAGAAAGGCCAGCCTTATAAAGACTGGCCTTTTGTTGTGCAGCAGATATTTTATTAGTAATCTTTAAAACGTTGCAGCCATCGCGGCCAGTCGCTTGGCATGACACCTCCGGCTTTTGTCCACGGGCCCATTGTATCAAACGCACGATGCCATTTCAATGTCCAGTTCTCCTTGAGCCCTATGTGTCTGGTGGACCAGTCCATAAAGAGCATGTTAATAAAACCGTTGTGCCGGTTGATGCAGAAATGGTTCATTTCCCCCGATGTGCCCTGGTCCATTATCCCGAAAGCATCCATATTCTCCACCGGCTGGTCGGTGTGACGCGGCCAGCCGTCATGCCAGGTGGAGTCGCCGAACACCGGTATATTATTTGTACTAACTGGTCTGCCAGCGGGAGTCCGAGTCCCAGGGACTACAGTTGTAGTGTTCTGTGTATTTTTCCAGAACCATTCTTCCAGGCGGGTATCACGGTCTCCGTGCATATAGTTGGTCCAGGAGTTTATGCTATAGCTGAAGGTATAAAGGTAGGACCCACCTCCGGGGAGTGCAATATTTCGCTGAGCGGCCTTGAATGTACCCCAGTCAGCCGCACTTTCCATAACTCTCGTTGCAGTGGGGCATAAGAGCATATTCCAGTTATCCTTGTAGTATGACCGCAGAGCGTTCATCCACAGCGTCGTCTCACTCACGCCCCAGCCTTCGTTGAAATAGCCATCGTAATCGTCGGTGTATAACTTAAAGATAAGGCCCCATTCCCTCAATTTTGCCTGGCAGGCAACCGATTGTGCCTGTTTCTTCACGCGACCCAGTGCTGGCATCAATATCGCCATTAATAACGCAATGATAGCGACCACCACCAAAAGTTCTATCAAGGTAAACGCCGTTAGAAATGCCGCACCAGGCCCTTGCACTTTCTTAATTCGACTCATTTCTATCAAGGTAAATCCTCTCCGGCTCCTCATGATAATACTCCTTTTATTATGAGTAATAGGTTTTTCGAAAATTACACCCTGTAATCGAGCATTCTACCATATAGCCGGCGGGAATTCAAGTGATAAATGGCTAATTTTTGCATCTGCAATATTTCTTATTTCGTCTTTTTTTGCAGCATCTTGGTCAGCAGTTGTATTAGCTCTTCGGGGGTTACTTGTTTTTCGTGTCCATCGATGAACATCACCTCATAGGTACCATCGGCAAGGCTGCGCTGCATCAGCACTGCCCCGCTGTCCTTCGGGTCGAGCTGGTCGCCGTACCATACAACGTCTTCGCCCCGCTGAAGTAAATGCTCGTATTTTGACCTGCCGGCTGATATGTCGCTTTTATCTGCAGCCCCCAAATATTTTATCAACAGCATACTGTCCTGAAGAACACCGCCGCCTGTTGAATCACGGCCCCCAAGGAAGGTAGCACAAAAAACTATTGTTATAATTATAGCTGCCGCGGCAGTAAGCTTATTTATTCTCAGGTCAATTATAATGTTGATGGTATCAATCCCGACCCTGTGCGGCGAAAGTCTGTGTGGGATTTGGCGTTTTATATCCCCGGCAAGACCAGGGCGAACCGGTTCTGTCGTGGCATCCGGTAATTTATTCAATAAATCTTTCAGTTCTTCTTCTTTTCCCATTGCAGCTTTCACTTTCCGTGGGAGCCCCTTTAAGTAACCTGTTTTCTCAAAGCCATTAGCGCTCTATTGAGCCTGCTTTTGAAGGTTCCTTCCCTTATGCCTGCTGCATCGGCGGATTCGGCAATAGTCAACTGCTGCATATAATGTAAAACAACCGTTTGCCTCAATTTTATCGGCAGCCGAGCAACGGCATTTTTCAACTGCTCAAATTGTTCGTTACGCTCGACTTTATCGTACCGGGCATTAGTACTGTCAGGGACATCAAAGCCCTCGAGGGTGGCCGTCTTCCTGCCCTTGTGCTTACGCCAGTACAGTTTTGAGACGTTGCCTGCGATACGGTACAGCCAGCCGTTTAAAGCTTTGCCGTCTTTCAACTGACCTATATTGTGCCAGGCGTTGAGAAAGCTCTCCTGCGTCAGGTCTTCACTGGCCTGGCGGTCATGGCCGAGCCTTCTCATAAACAAATAAATCTGTTTGTAATATATATCAACAAGCTCGGATGCGGCGGTACGGTCGCCGGCTCTTAATCGCGAAGCAAGCGAATATTGCCTTTGCTCCGAGTGCTCCTTCGACTTATTGAGCTCTCGCAGTTTATTTGTAGGATGCGCCGAATCAAAATCTTGTTCTGTGAAATTTGTCTTTTTTACAGTCATTTTTAGCTCTTTTTTACTCGAAAAAACAGTGTACCTTAAATCTGCTTTTTCTGCAATAATATTGAGCCTTGTTTAATAAATTGAGTACAGGGGGGCCTTAACCGGCGGCATTGCGGAAAATTGTTAAATTAGAGGGTTATGCTATAATTGTTCTGAATAGCACTATGTATAGTGTTTTGAATGCAGTATGTAATACAAGATTATGACGTCTTTGCCAGCTAATATCGGTTCGTTTAGTAAGCCCGTTCAGCAGTTGTGGGACAGGATGAATCTCTGCACGCTCTGTCCGCGAATGTGCAAGGTCAAGCGCAGCGAGGGTCAAATAGGCTTTTGCGGGATTGGCTTTATGCCGGTGGTTAGTTCGGTGGGGCCTCATTTCGGCGAGGAAAGTGTGCTTGTCGGGTCCGGGGGGTCGGGGACTATATTTTTTGCCGGGTGTAATTTAGGCTGTGTTTTCTGTCAGAACTTCGACATCAGCCATCATCGTCATGGACGCCAGATGACAATTGAGCAGTTGGCTCAATCTATGCTCGAATTGCAGGATTACGGATGCAGCAATATTAATTTCGTTACTCCGACTCACGTTATACCGGCCATTACGGCAGCTCTTGAATTGGCCAGGAAGGGGGGACTGACGCTGCCGACAGTCTATAATACAGGCGGTTATGATTCGGTTGAGACGCTCAAGCTGCTCGAAGGATTTATGGATATTTATATGCCGGATATGAAGTATTCTGATTCGAAAATTGCTGAGGAGCTTTCCGGGGCGCCGGATTATCCGGAGGTGAATTTCGCTGCGGTCAAAGAAATGCACCGTCAGGTCGGTGACCTTCAGGTTAAAAAAGGCTTAGCTACCCGCGGCCTTTTGGTCAGACACTTGGTTTTACCGGAGAAGTTAGCGGGGAGCTTCGAGGTTATAGATTTTTTAGCAGGGCAGATTAGCACTTCAACTACCATTAACGTAATGGACCAGTACCGTCCCTGCTACAAGGCCTCCTCACACCCTAAAATAAACCGCAGACCAACCTTCGAAGAAATCGAATCCGTGAGGCAGTACGCAATTGAAAAGAGACTAAATGTGCTTTCGTAACTCGGTACATGCACACGTATTTGGCTTAATCACGATTTGTATAGACAAACACCGCACTTGACCTCATTCAAACCTTAGTGATACCTCAGAAAGTCTAATATATGGATTAACCCCAGCATATTCAATGCGTCCGGATACGTAAATCTCTAATCCTTGCTTTGCAGCGACCAGCTCGGGGTATTTTTCCTTATCAACGATAAAACTTATATATCTTCCAGTCACATATTGTCTATTTGCTTGCTTAGGAATTATCATAATAATACTAAACTTTTGCTCGTTTCCGGTTTCCCTTGCGTCATAAAGGATAAGACGCTCATTTTCTACACTTATACCGATGTACTGCTTCGCAGTTCCCTCTCGTTGTAGCAATGGCCGACTATCTATGTCTTGGCATATCTCCCTCAAAGTTGTGGAGAGTTTGTTTTGCGCGGCGCTTTCTTTCATGACGTTCGAATTACTTCTTATTCTATTTATGAGAGGAGCCCATAATGTTCGAGTGTAGTAACCTACTGCAAGAGTGACCAGTAATAAAAATAGACTATATGCAACGAATTTCCTCCATCCATGGAGCTTTCTCATCCATGAAATCAGGTTCTTGCAGTTGATGGTAATACCTGCTAAGCTCCACGTGTCACCAACTATACGATTTGATTTAAAGGAGGATGTCTTATGTTGCTTTCCTGCACTAATTTTGGTCCAAGAAATACGAACCAATTTCATCCAACTTTTGTAGCCAGCTTTGCTCTGAATCCATAGAGATTGAGCAAACCTGCGGCTAATTTTTGTGATGTCGTCGGTAGTATCCCACAACCACTTCTCTAATTCTGTAATACCAATATCAGCTTTTTCAGCATCGGGATCTGTTAGTAGCCATGTTATTAGAGTGATTTGCTTTGCATCATCTTCGGTGATAAATTGTTCATTCTTGTATTTTTTTAATAAACAATTTTGAGCCTCTTTGAACCGTATGTATAAAGCAGGTGATTGTCTTTCTTTTATTTTTAATTCAAGCTGTTCGACCCTCCTGATATTTTCAAGGACAGGAAACTCTTTTTTCTTTCGCTGTAATTCTTTTAGATTATTTTCCTGTCGCTGCCAATAGGTATCCTCGGTGCAATATTCATCCAGCCAATTCCCAGCTTCACGAAATTTAGTGGGATTTTTGCGGATCTCTTTTGTTATATCAAGAAATAGTTCACGATCTTCGGCAGTTAATATGTCTTGGTTATCATCTGTCATACTTAACTTGCTGTTTCGAAAAGATTACTTGAATTCCGCTATCAATTTATTTGCCTCATTATACTCCTTTCTTTTGTCCGCCGCTACAAGATTCAATTCGTAGTATATAACAAGATTCATGATCTATCAGAATTGCTCTTTTAATGTTTTTGCGTTTTTTATGGCGTGGGCGTGGGCATCGTTGTTGAAATAGACATAAATGCTGCGAGCTTGTTGAGATTGCTCTTTGAGCCATTTGGCCCAGTTCTGTAATGCGGATTTCGAATAGCTGCCGGAATATCTGCCGGTTGTGCCGTGGAAGCGAATATAGATTATATCGGCTGTCACTACGCGGGGCGATTCT
>JBAQFY010000111.1:0-3224 GCA_049287505.1 Sedimentisphaerales bacterium
TTTTCTATCATTAAACCGATTCGGAAGGTCAAGGCTATTTTATACGGCCATTCCCACGCTTACGGATTTTCCAAGTTCGAGGGGATTCATCTCATCAATCTCCCGGCGGTGGGGTATAACTTCAGCGATACCGAGCCGGTCGGATGGGTAGAAGCCGAGCTGACCGCCAAAGGCGGTTGTTTTACACTTCATGCTATAGCCGGCAATAAAGACAAGGACCAAAGTGTAACAAAGCTAACCTGGCGGACATAAGAACGGGAAAAACAATCCTTGCAATTCACTCCCTTAGAAATTTTCTCTTCGTTTGGCAATATTATTGCTTGTGATGGAATTTCTAACGGGGTAAACTACACTTTTCTGATATATAAGCGCTTAACCGATTGGTGAATGGTAAGTAGTGAGTGGTGAGTAGTCAATGGTGAGTAGTGAGTGGTCAATTAACCAATTAACTAATTAGTTCCTGTTGCGGAAACAGTATTTGTCATTCCCGCCCCGCATCGTGTGCGGGATAAACTCCAGCGGGAATCCAGTTTTTCGCTCTGGACCCCTGCTTTCGCAGGGGTGACATCGTCGATTTTCGTTTTCCGCAACAGCTACTAATTAACCAATTAACCAAATTATGCAACCTTCTGCACGGATGCTAATAGACCAGGAACACGGCAAAACGCATCTAACACCTTTTAGGCGTCAGTCCAAACTCGACAGTTACTGTAAAAAACAGTGGGTAATCCGGCCCTCAGACGACCGTTCTGCACAGCTCGCCAAATCGCTGAAGGTCTCGCCTCTTTTGGCACAGGTTTTAATTAATCGTGGAATAGTTGACGCCCAGACCGGTTCTGTTTTCCTCAGGCCAAAACTGACGCAGCTTATCGACCCTGCCCAAATGCCGGGAATCGAGCCGGCGGTTCAACGATTAAAGCAGGCCGTTACAAGCAAGGAAAAAATCACCGTCTATGGCGACTATGACGTGGATGGTATTACGGGTGTCGCAATTCTTTGGCAGGTTCTAACGCTGCTCGGTGCCGACGTTGATTATTATATCCCTCACCGCATCGATGAAGGCTACGGCCTGAACGACGAAGCCATCCAGACACTGGCAAAATCCGGCACCAAGCTCCTGGTTACCGTCGATTGCGGCGTTACAGCATACAGTTCCGCCGAGCTCGCAGGGCAATTGGGCCTTGATTTGATAATAACCGACCATCACCAAATTGACGCCCAGCCCGACCGACCGCCGCCCCGACTTATCTCGGGAGATGCCGGGGCAGCCGAGCTTCCTAAAGCCGTTGCAATTGTGCATCCTGCACTAAAAAAATCCTATCCGAACCAGGATTCTGCCGGCGCTATGGTCGCATTTAAGTTGGCCTGGGCCATTGCCAACGAATTCAACTCGGGCCAAAAGCTTGAACCGAGATTACGCGAATTTATGCTCAACGCAACGAGCTTGGCTGCAATGGGGACCATCGCTGATATTGTTGACCTGCGAGGTGAAAACAGAGTGCTGACAAGCTTCGGGCTAAAGGCGCTGCCGGAGTGCGGGCTTTCCGGCATAAAGGCCCTGATTGAGTCGGCCGGCCTGACCGGGCATCGGCTTGACAGTTTCCACATCGGCTTTCGCCTTGCGCCAATGCTCAACGCGGCCGGACGGATGGGACACGCGCGATTAGCCGTCGAGCTGCTGACATCCGAGAAGCCGATTCGCTCGATGCAAATAGCAGAATATCTCAAAGAGCAAAACAACCAGCGCCAGCAATATGAGCGAAAAATATTCAAGCAGGCCTGTGAAATGATAGTTGAGCAAAACCTCCATCACCCCGACCGCAAAAGCATCGTTCTTGCGAGCGAAAACTGGCACACCGGCGTAATAGGCATTGTCGCATCGAGAATAGTGGACAAATTCTATCGCCCGACGATTATGATTAATGCCGGTGCTGCCGAAAACGGCATCGCTCAGGGTTCCGCCCGCTCAATACGCGGTTTTTGTTTGCTGAGCGCAATCAAGGCCTGCTCACAGCACTTAATCAGCTTCGGCGGTCATAAAATGGCCGCCGGCATAACTATCGAAACCGAAAAAATAGACCGGTTCGCAGCCGATTTCGAGGCTTATGCAAAACAAAACCTTAATGAAAATGACGTGTCTGCTAAACTTGACATCGATGCGGCGGCTCCATTAGCTGAATTCCGAAATGAGGTGGTCAGCGAGCTGCAAATGCTCGGCCCCTTTGGAGAAGGTAATCCTAAACCTATTTTCGCAACGAAAGGAGTCCGTCTGGCCAGTCCGCCAAGAAGAGTCGGCTCGGCAGGCGAACATCTACAGCTCGCGATAACCGACAACACAAATGCCGTGCGCTGTATCGGCTTTAGGTTCGGAAAACTGGAAAAGAAGCTGCTCGAGAACGAATTCTTCAACGTTGCCTATCAGCCTCAGCTCAATACCTACAATGGAAACACCAACGTCGAATTCGTCCTCACCGACATTCAGTTCGAATAATCGTGTAGAATGGGCTTGCTACTCTGCGAAGTAGCTTCGCTACGTAGCACGAGTTAGCCCATACCGCATTTTATGAAAAGCACGGAGCACGAATGAGGTGAGTAGTTAATTAACCACTCACCAATTAGCCATCTTGTTTCGGATTTAGCAGGTGGATGGGCTTGCTACTCTGCGAAGTAGCTTCGCTACGTAGCACGAGTTAGCCCATGCCGTCATTCCGCTATCTCTTTTTGACCGTCACCTTTTCAATCTTGAACTGCCCCATCGTATTGACCAGGTTTAAGAAGTCCTCGGGATTTCCGTTGCCCACGGCCAGGGCAATATGTCCGGCGTCGTAGCCGCCTAAGCCGGCACTCTTGAAGGCCGCATCGAGACCGACCCACTTGTCGGCGAGATAGACCTGTACCCAGGCGTGCCCACCAAATCCATTCTGAACAGTGCGCCACTGAGGTACGTAGGCTAATCCGGTAACAACTTGAGCCGGAATCCCAGCGGCCCGGCACAGTGCCGCAGCCAGTACGGCGTGTTCGCTGCAATCTCCCTGTCTGCTGACCGCGACCTCGGCCGCCGAGGCATAGCCGACCGACAAGCTCTTGTCTGTAACGTAATCCGCCACGAACGCCTCAATCCTGCGTGCAGCTTCGGCTGCGTCACTGGTATCTTCGACCGCCCGCTGTGCAAGGTCGATTATCACTTGCTGGTCGCTCTCGACATATCTTGTCGGCTCAAGGGC
>JBAQFY010000112.1:0-28979 GCA_049287505.1 Sedimentisphaerales bacterium
GGATTGAAGTCCTTCCTCTTCGGAGTGCATATTTGCGGATACTATGGAGTGATAAACAACGTTAGGGTCATTTTCGAACTCAGTTGGCACCAGACCGGAAGGTCTTATAAAAACACTTTGGGCATCATCGGGCATCCTGACAGAAAGAGATGTTTGGCAAAAAAATCGGAACCAGAATAGCGGTATCGACAGCAATGTCAGAACAACAAAGCCGGTAGTAAAAACTTTAGCCGGATAGTTTAAGGCCGGGCCTTTTATTAGAGGCTTCATAATTATATTCCTAAAGTGATGTTTTCATAAACGTATGCCAGGTACGAATTAGAGAAGCGACAATAAACAGCACAAGTATAACCACGATATGCACGCCAAAACCTTTGATGAGAATCAGCGGGATAAAGATACAGGTTAAGAAAAGCGCGCCTAACGAGGGCGTAACCGGGTTTGAGTTCCAGCCGGTTTGTAAACCGATGCAATAGATGGCAAAAGCCATTAGATATACTGTTACGGATATCTCAAAAACCATACCGGTAAACATCGGGATAGGAGGAGAAAAAAGTCGCACTAAAATACCGGCTGTGATACTCAGAGGTACGAACAAAATCAGAATTACTAAAATTCCGGTGATAACTCTTGCCAGCAATATCTGATTTCTGCTCACCGCCAGAGTCGATAAAAGTGCGGAGATTTTCCTGGTCCTGTCTAAATACATCTGGGTTGCGCCCATAGCACAGATGCCGAATATGACAATGGTAGCGGCCGGTACTCCAAGCCCTATTGAAAACACCGGGCCCTCTTTTGGGTTATATTCGTGTACCAAAGAAAACGAAATGATGATAAAGACAGTCGAGAAAACAGCCGCCCCGATGAAATATACGATATGGTCCTGAATTTCTCTTTTTATAAGCGCAAGCATTTCTTATCTCCCGTTATCAGCTTTCAATGTATTCCGGATTGGGTTTAGTACATTCTATAAATATGTCCTCGAGGCTCATCGGAATTTCGGTGCAGCTTGAGGGCTTAAAAGTCTCGAGAACGGTCTGTTTCTGCTTATTCCAGTTGGCAACGGTTATTACCATCTCACGGTCCCGGACTTGTTGATTTATAATCTCCGTCAAATAGAGGTTTGGCGGCGCGGATTCGGGGAAGATTACCCGCAATTTTTTAACCCGCTCTTTAAGCTCTTCCAGCGGACAATCCACAACGAGCTTGCCGGCGGCGAGTATTCCTATCTTATCGGCGATTCGCTCGACGTCGCCGAGGATATGGGAGCAGAATAAAATGGTTCGCCCCTGCTGCTGAATTAGGTCGATAGCAAGCTCAAGGAACTGCCGGCGGGCAACGGTATCAAGGCCCAGCGTGGGGTCGTCGAAGATAAGCAGCTCAGGGTCTATCGCCATAGCCAGCGCAAGGTTCAGTTGTGCCCGCATACCGATTGAAAGCTCCTTTACCCTGCGGTCGGTAGGCAAGCGGAATGTTTCTATCAGGTGGTTAAAAAATTCGTCGTTCCACTGCAAAGAAAGGTCTTTGCAGAGCTTAATAAGCCGCCCTACTCTGTAGTTCTGAATAAGGTTGTGGCCTTCGGCTACGTAACCGATTCGACCGTGAACTTTGGGGGAAAGCTCTGTCGATTCGGTGTCCAAAAGGAAAGTCTCTCCACGCGTTGGCGGCTCAAGGCCCAGAAGAATCCGGATAATCGTTGTCTTGCCGGAGCCGTTTCGTCCTAACAGGCCGTAGATGCAGCCTCGCGGCACATTTAGATTGATACCGTCCAGAACGCACCGGCCGTCAAAATATTTGACCAGGTCTTTAACTACAATCACATTGTCGTTCATCTGCTCATCCTCTATTATAAAGCCATGTTCCTTTCTATCGTTCAATAATAAACGTGATGTCCCAGGGCAGCAGCTTGCCCCTTTGGTCGCGCTTTTTATCGTCTCGTTCAGCGCCGCCCTCGTCGGTCAGGTCATCACCAATGCTATAAACAACAAATCCTGTTTCCAACGCACGATATTTCAAATTTCGCCCATCGAACGGGTCAGCGGGCACGAACTCCATATAGGCGGGGACCAGATTGTCCAGAGACTCCGGCAGGTGGCCCTCGGCCAATCGATATCGCTCAACAGCAAGGGCGGTTTGTGCCGCGAGCGCCTCGGCGGTGCAGCGGGTGTCAATATCAAGCGTACGCGACAGGGCCGGCCAGAGCAAACGGGTCAGCAGTCCTCCCCGCCTGCCGCTGTTAACGTCTTTCTGGATAGAGTCATAGACCAGGAGCCGTTCGTCGGATGGCAATTCCATCGCATCGATACACTCCTCCATTAGACCGATATAACCAAGTGCATCCCCGTAATGAAGCCCGAGCATCTTCCAGAAACCGAAGAAAAGCAGGGCTGCTCTACCCTGCGAGCCGATTTGACCCATCGTCTGTCCGACTGGCCCTCGAAAAGCACTCAGCCCGATACTTCTTTCTCCGACCAGGGCCTTTATATATCCCTCATCGCTACGGGATTCTTTAATCCACGCTGAGAGACTAAGTAATTGTTCGTCTGTGAATTGTATTCTGTTGAGGACCCGCTCAATACTTTTGTAGGTCTGGGACTGTACTGAATTGTGAATGAGCCTGTGGACCAGTAATGGTGCACCAATGAACCTAGCCAGGGCAAAGTTCGCACGGATGGATTCCAGGGCCTTTTCGGGGTCCCGGTTCTCGCAATGGCTCAAGGTCTCAAGACGCAGCAGCCGGGTACTGGCCCGTAGATCTTCGACCCAGGAAGTGGTCCACACCGGCCTCTCCATAAGCCCTACCGACCCCTTGGTAAGGTCTATCGGATACCGGCTATGCTCGATGGAGGCCGCTTCATGTAACAGTGTGAGCGTTTTCTCATTGTCGGACAGGAATTTTTCCACGAGCTGCCGCGTCGAATCATCCAAAGGCTGGGTGCGTGCGGGCAACGACGCTTTGCCGAAAACGGGAACATCCCGAAGGGCGTCCTTGTCCCATTTGATATAGTTCGAGAAGGCAGCCATATATACATCGGCGGCATTCTTCGCGCCCACAGGTATATTATACCAGCGGTCCAGTTCTTCCAACGTAACAGGATAGCCCTGGTTCCGGAGGACCTCTATCTGCTTCTTAAGCTTGAGGCTTCCGGAGACCCGAAACAATACGAACAAAAGCAGCAGCAGAGCGACAATCCCCTGCCACAGCTTAAAACGGCGACGAACACGTCTGTTTTGGCGTCCCATATTCGTGTCCTGTTCTCCAACTTTAATGAAATTGAAGCTTCAATTTCCGGCCAAAATCGAGCCACAAGGCGTCATTAGCTTTTCAATCAAGCTCACATGTAAACTGTCGCTTACTAAGTATGATAATTCCGACTACGCTGTAAAATATCGTCAGGACTAAGCTGTGTGCTACACAAGCAACACTCTGTGTCAAGCCATACTCTCGTTTAGCTAACTTCCACAACAATTCAAAAGGTGGACCTGCATACCTGAGAAAGCCCATGAACACTTTCGTCCCGGTACTTGTATAATGAAAAGTCATCAAGAAGCCCACCAAAACATAGATAAAGATGAGGACAACAAACACGAGAAGAGAATCATGTGCCCTCCTTACTACGACAGATACGGATGTTAACATTGCCGCCCAGGTGTTGAATAACAACCAGGATGAAAGAAGCCAAAAACTGAGATTGCCTATGCTGCCCTTGCCCATAGCATTATGAAAAATCAATATGATGCAGCCGGCCAGAATAAGGTGCAAGGCAGCTTGTAACGATAGTCCCATTAAGCGGTAAACATAAAGCTCTCCGAGCCAAAAAGGTTTCGTCACCAAAACACAAATTCGCCCCGAAGCTATATCATCACCGAAAATGCCGGCACTTAGCAGAAAAGGCAGCAAACAACCGCTGCAGACAAAAAGAAACGTATAAAATTCCTCCAATTCAGTTCCGGTCAATTCATGAAATAGTATGAAAATAAACCCATAAAATGCGAGCCAGCTTAAATGTACAATCCAAATATATATCTTTCGAGAAAAGGTCTCTTTTATCAGCTCATACGCTCTCATAGTTTAATTCCTCTCGTTGTAAAGGCGCAGAAAAATGTCCTCTATATCCTCTGTCTGCAAATTGACACTTTTTATACGAGCGCCGCCTTTTGCCAGTTCGCTCACTATATTAGGGACATCATCAACATTGTCGACGGCTATCCCCAGTTCCGTATCGGATACGCCGAGCACCTGAGACGGTGACAATAATTTTTCCGCGATATAGCTGCCATTTGAAACAAGCTCGACTCGCAGCCTCCCGGCCTCGCCGGCAACTATCCTGTCGCCGAAACTGACGACCTCTCCACCGTACAGGAAAATATAATCGCTTGTCAGCTTCTCTAACTCTCCCAGGCGGTGGGAGCTTACCACAATGGCCGTGCCCGAATTGCATAAATTTTTGAGCAGCTCGCGAAGCTGGACAATACCAACCGGGTCCAGGCCGTTGCTCGGCTCATCCAGCAGCAATAACTTCGGGGCATTCATAAGCGCTACGGCCAAAGCCAGGCGCTGTCTCATACCCCGAGAGAATTCTGAGCAAGGTCTGTCGATGAATTCCTCCATCTGCAGCTGCTGAATCGATTTGTCCGTCTGAAGAGAGATTTCTTTCCGGGATAAACCTAATAATGCTCCGTGATATCTCAGAACGGCCCGGGCGGAATAACGACCGAGAAATGACGGGTGCTCCGGCATATAACCCAGTCTGCGGTGCGCTTCTATTGACCTGGCAGGACTGCCGCAGACAGTAAGACAACCCTCGGTTGGGAAAATAAGTCCTGCTATCAGGTTTAATAAAGTTGATTTTCCTGCGCCGTTGGGACCAATCAAGCCGATAATCTGGCCTTTGTTTACCGACAGCGAAATCTTTTTCAAAGCACAAACGGCCTCCGAGCGGCCAAACAACAGGTTTTTATACACCTTAGTTAGCTCTTTGCATTCGACTATCGTCGTCTTATTGTTATCGTTGTATATCATTCTCTTTTTTTGCCACAAAAAAAACGCCTATCCTTTCTTCGAAGGCAAATTGAATTTGTCAACTGCGTTATTGAACCACTCCAACAGCGTTTGACCGTCAATTTGCATATGATATGCTTCAACTGCGATTCGCTCAAGTTCCTCGGAAATGAGTTTTTTCCTGACCGACCTGCTCAAATTACTGTCAAGATTCGCGACAAAAGCGCCGGCGCCGGCCTTGGTAACAATAATGCCCTCCTGCTCAAGCTGGCGATAGGCCTTGGCTATTGTGTTAGGGTTTATAGCAAGCTGTCCGGCTAATTGCCTTACGGTAGGCAGCTTTTCATCTTTGATGAGCCTGCCTAAGGCAATGTCGCGCTTGATTTGGTCTATTATCTGCTGGTAAACGGGCCTGTCTGATGCGTTGTCTATACGAAACTGCATAACTCAACCTCAATAATTGTACTATTCCAACTATTACAAATATAACATAAATTCGCCCTTTGTCAAGCACCGTCGAGAAAAAAATAAAAAATTTTTAAAAAAATTTAAGCGAGATCTCCTAACGGTCAAAAAAACGGATAAAATCTTATTGGCGGGTAATTAGTTCCTGTTGCGGAAACAGTATTTGTCATTCCCGCCCCGCATCGTGTGCGGGATAAACTCCAGCGGGAATCCAGTTTTTCGCTCCGGACCCCTGTTTTCGCAGGGGTGACATCGTCGAGTTTCGTTTTCCGCAACAGATACTAATTAGAACAGTCGGCAGTTTGAATCCTAAATTCCCCGGAGGCGTTAAAGCTCAGGCGGCACGTTTGAAGCAGGAAGGGCATAAAATTATCTACGACAAGGGTAAAAAACCGCCAAAAGTACAAGATTTTGAAAAATCTTTAGCGTGAAAGGCAAAAACATACCTTAAGCGCAACTATCCCTTGAACAGACGATAAGCTTGACGACATGAGGCAGCCTCAAGCACATCTTGGGGATAGTTGAATTTCTTTCAAAATTCGCAAAAAATTTCTTGCAGGAGCAGCTACTTTGTATTAAAATCTCGTTGGAATGAAGAACCCTGCGGCAAGCCGCAGGGAATGTTCAAGTTCAAATTCTATTGGAGGATATTCAAATGAGAAAGCCATGAGGGACCAGTCTGGTTGTGCTATTCGCACTGCTAATCTTATGTCCTATTAAAAGCCCGGCTCAAGAATATGTTCTTACTGTAGCGAACGAACAGCTTCGCTTTTCAGCCCAGCCGGAAGCTGGGTATGTGCTGAAAACACGGGACGACATTGTCTCGATGGATATCGTAAGCCGATTTTTGAAAAACGCCGGAGATGTAAAAATCATCCCGATTCGCAGTTCGGGACGGAAAGGTCTTTACGTCGTTTATGACGAGCGACCGGCGGCGGAAAACAGAAGGACTATCAAAACGCTCAGAACTAATAGCGAAGTTCAATATACAGCACCACGGTTTTCGTCAAACGGTGAGACGGTCGCTGTCATCCCGGAGATAGTCTTGCGTGTAAAGCCCGGCAGCCAAATCGAGCAAGTCCAGGCCATCTGTGAAATGGACGGCTGCAAGATTATAAAGCGGATGGAATTTACCGAACAGGAATATTTGCTGGAAGTCCTTGGGCCGGATGCAGAGGCTGTATTTGTGGCCGTTGAAAAACTTGGCCAAACTCCAGAAGTCGAATGGGCCTGTCCGAATACAGCATTTCAGCCGAAGCTCGCTGGCCAGCCTGTGCCGGACGACCTTGATTGCGGTGAACAATTACAACTAACCTCAGCAGGCCAAGACGCCAACACACCGGGCGTATTCCCGAACGATCCCTACTTCCCCAAACAGTGGCACCTACACAATACAGGCCAATCCGGCGGCACGCCGGGTGCAGATATTCGTGCCCCGGAGGCGTGAGAGATAACAACGGGAGACCCGAATATCGTGGTCGCTGTGATTGACGGTGGTGTGGACAGCATTCACCCTGATCTGATCGACAATCTGGTACCAGGTTATGACTTCTATGATAGTGACGACCTGCCGGACCCGGCACTTGACCACTGGGGCAATGCCCACGGCACCTGCTGTGGGGGTCTTATAGCAGCACAGGGCAACAACGGGTTCGGCGTGACAGGAGTCACCTGGAACTGCAAGATAATGCCCATCCGAATCTGGTGGCGGCATGATGATGGGACGACTTACTGGATCACGGAGGCGGATACGGCGACGGCCTTCCGCTGGACCGCGAATAAGGGCGCCGATGTCCTCAGTAACAGTTGGGGCTTTGGGACAACTCCCACTCCAATCTTTCAGTCTGCTATTGCCGACGTCACAAGAGATGGTGGAATAGGCCGCGATGGAAAAGGGTGTATTGTGCTGTTCGCCGCAGGTAATGATTCCGGACCTCTCACGTATCCCCGCCGATACCCAGAGGTCATTGCGGTCGGGGCGACGGACCACAATGATGTGCGATGTTACTACAGCAATTATGGCCCTGAATTGGACCTTGTCGCGCCGAGTTCGGCGGGGGTCGGAGAGAGCGAGTTGACAAGCGCGGGGGGCAGAGGATGGCTGTGGACAACCGATATATACGGACCTGCGGGATATAACTCACGTCCAGGGTACCCGCACCCTGAGGTCTTGGACTATGGCCTCTTCCAGGGGACATCGGGGGCCTGCCCGATTGCCGCCGGTGTAGCGGCCCTGATTCTCTCTGTCGATCCGAATCTCACAAATTTGGAAATTAAGCGAATACTCTATCGCTCTGCTCACGACCTGGGTGAACCCGGCTGGGACCAGTATTATGGCTGGGGACGTGTGGATGCTCGTGCGGCTGTAGAAATGGCCTTGAATCCTCCACCTATATACGTTGACGATGATGCCACTAATGATCCGGGGCCGGGTGATTCTAATATTAACGATCCGAATGAAAACGGTTCGGCTGAGCATCCGTTCGATTCTATTCAAAAAGCCATCAACAATGCTCTGGACACAGAGGAAATAGTTATATTAACTGGCAAATATGCTGGAGAAGGTAATAGAGATATTGACTTCGGCGGTAAGATTCTTAACATACGAAGCGAAGCCGGCCCGGCGGCGTGTGTGATAGACTGCCAGGGTCTGGGACGCGGTTTTAATTTCCACAACGGTGAGGGACGCGATTCGGTGCTGGAGGGATTCACCATTATAAACGGCAAAAGCGACAGCGGCGGTGCGATAAGTTTCATGAATAAAAGCAGCCCGACTATCAGAAACTGCATCTTCAGCAATAACATCGCTACTGTGGTCGGAGGGGCCGTGAACAATGCAGAGGGCGCTGCGGCACTGATTAACTGCACATTCCATGCCAACAAAGACTTGCTCGGCGGCGGTGCCATCGGTAATTTTTCCAACGGTATGCTCATTACCAACTGCATCCTCCGGAATAATGAGCCGGGTGAAATCTATTCATTCGGGACAATAGATGTTACTTACAGCAACATTTCCGGCGGCTTTGCAGGTGAGGGCAATATCGACGCCGATCCGCTCTTTGCGGACGCCGACAAAGGCGATTACCACCTGAAATCTCAGTCAGGACGATGGGATCCAGCTGGCGGAAACTGGGTTGTCGATGTTATGGCGAGTCCCTGTATCGATGCCGGTGATCCTAACAGTCCGGTTGGCGATGAGCCTGAGCCTAATGGCGGCAGGATTAATATGGGCGCCTACGGCGGCACTCCGGAAGCGAGTAAGTCCCCGTGAGCAGTAAATATGAGCATCCATAAGACTCTAAACGGCACCTATGATATCTGGTGGATTCTCGAAGGCCAGGACTATCCGAGACTTTGGTGGGAGATGATTGTTGACAACGCTGCGGTGACCCCTGAAAACTGACCCGGGCATGTACCCTGCAGCGAATGATAAATAAACGAGATACAAATCAAAGCTCATAGTCCTTTTGATTAATCAGAAGGACTACGTACATTTTCTGATTAAACGTTTTATTTTCTACTTACTTTTTTCTAATACCAATTCTGTTTATTGATTGTCGACCCGCTGCGAAGCACCTGCCAAGCCGTAGCTCCGGCACGGCTGGTCGCGGCGAGTTACCTGACCTCGTCATTCCTGCAAAAGGGTCTGTTAAAAAAGTTCAAGAGCAACGTTTTGAGATTGACACGCGATTCTTAAATCGCTTGCAATGACCTGAAAACGCATCTTGTGTCATTGCGAGGAGCGTAGCGACGAAGCAATCTCGACTTTTTCAAAAAGCAGGAATCCAGGTCCTCCCAGTAAGTATATCGTACAATTTTTTCGGCAATTTTTAGAGCCTATATCAAAATGAACGGAAACAGCGTTTTTAGTGCTGTTATCAATAATTTTAACTCTTTTTGTTAGAGTCTCTTAATTATAATTTGTATTAGCCAATGAAAGTTTTGGGGTCATTTGATGGACGAAACTGGCCTGACTGCAAGGTGATTAAAACACGCTTAAGAACCTTTATTCTTCCTTCGGGCCAAAGTAAAGCCTTTTGGGACCACAAGTCGGACAATCTTTTTTGCTTGTGCTTGTGCTTGTGTCCCGTGTGGATGCTCGGGATGGCGCCTGATATACAGCAGACGGTCGCGAATAGAAACCGCTGCAGGGGATTTCCAGATTCCCTCCGCCTTTTACTTTCACAAAAACCACATCTGTGAACACGCCCGTTTGTTCCACGGTAGCCGGCGGCGTTATACTCAGCTCAAGCTCGTAACCATCGATAAACCTTTTGTTACTCAAAACCTTTACCGTACCGTTTTTTGAGGACACTGATTCAAGCTCAAAATCATCCTGGTAGTTGTTTTGTATCCGAACTTTCCTTGTTACCGGCCTTTTCGCCTCGGCGTTGTGAACGACAACCGGATTCGGGGCAACAGTGAATCTTGGCAACGCATTAAGGTCAATAGTAAGAGTTTTGCATTCCGGATGAGTCAGGCCAATCTCGATATGCCCATTCAAAGCTCTTTCCAGCTTGGCCATATCGACCTTTGGCTGAAGAACAAACCTCGTTGCTTTCGCTGAAGGATTATAGTCGGCAGTGATACAATTGTCGGTCGATTTGAAAGAGCGTATTGAAAAAGGCTGGTTGTCAAGGCTGGTAAGTGTGATCTGCGGACAGCCGGCGTTCCGGTGTTTCAGCGACAGGCTCAACGTCTTCGGCTCATAATCGACCTTTGCTACCACCCTGGCCTTTATGGCCAGGGCAACCTTCGGGTTTTGCCTGTCGTTGCTGTGCACAAACAACTGTTTCGTTGTGCTGCCGTATTCCGGCTCAGTATAGTACCTTACTTTCAACGTTCCGCTTTCGCCCGGCGCATATTCTGTTTTGTCCAATGAAAATGGTGTACAACCACAGGTTTTATCAACCTGGCCTATTCTTAGCATACCCTCTCCGGTGTTCGTGAATCTGAACTCACAAAAGTGGTTTGTTCCCGGGCCGACATCGCCGAAATTGTGAATTACTTTTTCAAATGTAATTCTTGACAACGATTTGGCGAAGCTTGGGGGCATTGCCATCTGGGTCTGCTGCTGGAACCAGTCTGAGCCGAGCTCTCGCGGTGCCATAGCCTCTTCTTCACAGCCAGCCTGCAAAAGTAAAAAACAACCCACAACAAGAACAATGAAAGTCAACTGATTCGGCTTCATATTCTTATCTCCAAATCACATTGCGATGGAACTCTCTGCAAATCGGCAAAAAAGTTGAGCTTAACGGAAAGGGCACCTATAACAACGATTTTTCAGATGACCTCCTCCGGCCCCATCGAAACTTTATTAAAATTATTATACCCTAATCATCCATCAAAGTCAAACCTTTTTGCAGATTTTTACCGCCTTATTCAATACACAAATCGGCTGTTTTTGGGCTTGCGGCCTTTAATAACTGCGTAAGCATCTGTTAAAACGTTAATAGACAAGAACCCAGTAGAATTCGTGGAAGAAGAATGTAATGTAGCTGCTGATGGAACTTTTGGAATTACTCCTCGCCGAACTTAACATTCTTGCTGAAAGAAAATGTAAAAAATTAGACGGAATTGGGTAAATTTAGGTTTTTTTTCTGATTTTTTGGGCGACTCTTTGTTTTTGGGTTAAAAATGGGGATTGGTATGTCAATATGCGGGATATAGGCAGAATAGACAAGAAAAAAACAGTAAAAAATGGGGTAAAAATGGTCGGAAATGAGTAAAAAGTTATGAGAGATGCGCGCCTTTTGGGTACAAATTGGTCTAAAATTAGCACTTTTTTGAAATTAACATTTTGTTAGTTTGGGATGTATGGGTAAATTTAGCTCGCGTCAAAATATTATCGGACGTTGCAGTGTGGGGGTGGTTGGTAGCTATATATAGTATATATGTTGGGGTTGGGAGTATTTGATCAGGGTGGCTGGGGTTGGTGAGTGGTGGGTCGTGGCTGGATGCTTCCGCCTTCGTTAAAACTATGGCGGACAAATCGGCGGACAAGCGATGTTAGCAAGATGGTGAGCGGCTTAAATATTATCGGACGTTGCGTTTGTGGGGGAGGTGGAGTTAGTAGGGGTGGTTTTTTGAGTCGGATAGGTGGGTGGGGAGTGGTGGTCAGGGTGGTTGGGACAGGTGAGTGGTGGGTCGTGGCTGGATGCTTCCGCCTTCGTTAAAACTTCCGCCTTCGCTGAAGCTATGGCGGACAAGATGACGAATAAGTCGGAGGACAAGCGATGCTCGCAAGATGGTGAGTCCGCCAAAAGATGACGGTTCTTCGATGGTGAGTGGCTAAAATATTATCAGACGTTGCGATGATTGGGGTGTGGAGTAACGTGGTTAGGCGGAATGGGGAAGGTGTGGTCAGAGTGATTGGGGCGGGTGAGTGGAGGGTCGTGGCTGGATGCTCGATACTCGTAAGATGGTGAATGTCTTAAGATTATCGGACGTTGCGGTTGGTGGTGATGGTGGATCTAATCAGGGGGAGGTAGAGTTAGGCGGAAAGGGGGAGGAGTGGTCAGGATGGTTGGGTGCATAATGGCCCCCTGCAGTATGTCAAGGGATTAGTTCTCGGGGGTAAACTCCAGGATGGAGGGCAGAGAAAAGGAGAATATCGAATTCGCCCTGAGCGAACCTTTGGTATCGAACCCCGATTGATACTTTTGGGGCAAACAAGGAATGTCGAACAAACAAGAATACGTAGGGCGAAGGGCAGAAGACGGAAGACAAAGGACGAAAGAAATAATTAGTGAATTAGTAGATTAGGGAATTAGTTAATTGGGGATTAAAGCAGAGGAAAAAGATAAAAGAAAAAAATGATTTCGGGTATGAAAAAAAGCATATACGTAAAGCGCGTACGCGCTTTACGTATGAGCGTTTTAAATTTAGTGGTTAATTATAGAGTGGTTAATTGGTGAGTGGTGAGCTAAAGTGAACTAAAATGCCTAAAGTGAGCTAAGGTTGGAAGATGGATGCGAGACGATGGAGGTCAGGAGAACGAGAAATCAGGAGAGTTGGGGAGCAGAATTTTAGTGAATTAGCGGATTAGGGAATTAGTTAATTGGTTAATTGGTTATTAGTTAATTGGAAAAAAGACAAAAAGGAATATCGAATATCGAGCAAGGAATTTCGAATGACGAAGTGAGATGCCGGATGACGATAGTCAAATGACTACGAGCTTTTTATGCTCAGTTTTTTTCTTGCTTTTTATGATATGGCCGGAAATAACCTTGTCGGCAAAAGCGGGACGAACAATTTTGGACGACGTAGGACGGAAGACGTAGGTGGGGAAGAAGTTCGAAAATGAAACCACGGATAACCGCTCTTGTGGGCACAAGTTACTCTGATTATCACAACCACGGATTAACACGGATTAACGCGGATTTATTAGTTTTGACCCCCGGCTTGCGGGTGCGCAAAAGCTCACCGTGGGGGCAAGTGGGAATTGTGGATTGGTCTTGTAGTGAAAATAAGTATGGTGTCCCCAGATTTCTTTAGCCATCAGCATCCGCGTTGGCAGGCAGACAAGCCTCTCACGTATGTATAAATTGGAAAAACCTCAATTAAACCACATTATACTGGTTTTATTGCCCACTGGGCCTAAATTCTTCGAAAACTGCCAACAATAGTGGTGAATATCCCTTTATACTTAGGAAACGCTCCAGCTTTACACGAGCAAGAAATAATCAATCCTAAATCCATTTCTGTAAGATAAACATTAAAGAATCGGGGCATCTCGGCCATATTTCTTGTCTCGCCCGTATCGAATACGTAATAATATTTTATTCCTTGGAGACTGTCTACTGTTATTCCCTTTGATGGACGGTTGCCCCACGGTACTACTTCAGGAATCGGCTTATCCAGTTGATATAATTCTAATGGGGCCATAGCCCTTGTAAGCTTTAATTTAGTGACCTCTACACAGGGATAATCCTCATCATTAGCAGGTGAAGCTTCAAAGTATCCCACTACCATTTGAGCCAATTCCTCCCTTCTTCTTTCTGCTTCTCGTCGCTGCTCCTGTTCCCGCTCATATTGTTCTTTAAACTCCACGAAGCCAATAAGAAAGGTTTCAGGATCTGCCATAAGCCTTGCGTGGGCTTCCTCGGTAGAAAGTTCCTTAGCGGCGAACCCTTCAATCATTTCATCCGGAGGCATCCCCAAAAGCTTTTCAAAAAAAGCTTTATAACCTTCCTTTTTATCTCGTTCATATATCTTCTTAAACTCATTGAGTTTTATCGCTTTAGCCCTCTCACTCTCTAAAAGATTCTCATACGCCTCTTCAGCAGGAACTTTTTTCTCTCTCGCCACTTCTGTTGCTTGCCTCTTAAATTCTTCCAAAGTCATGGAAGAATCAGGAAGGGTCCGTCGAAAAACCTCATAAGATTCTTACTCTCTAATCTCTGGTTCGAGTTCTGATCTGTCTGCGCTTACTTTCCAATCTGAAGGAATAGAAATAGAGAACCTTAATATATTGCTGGTATGGTTAATATACTCTATATTGTCGTTCTTCTTGGTATCCATTTCGACTTCTTCTGAACTTACGAGCAGTTTCACACAACGCTTTCTGTTAAAAAATTCTATACTCTCATTATAAGCCGGTTTTGAAAAAACACTCTACGATTATATCGATTTCTTACCCAATGAAAAGTAACATTATCCATGTAGATGTGCTCAAGAGATGGGGATAAACTAACTGGGATTTCCCATATTAATCCGCCAGAGGTGGATAAGACGCCTGGCTATGCAACCGAGCCTTTCGATGCCATAATAATATCAAAATCTTCCTCGCATTAAAATAATCCCGGATTTCTTATTTTATATTTTAAGGGCTGACCCTCTATTTCCCCGGTATGGTGTCCCTGGATTTATGACCCTATTTCTTAGTTCTAATTTTTTTCGCCGCTCCACAGCCCTAATCGGTTTTCTTTCGCCTGTTTTTC
The DNA here is from genome assembly GCA_049287505.1 of Sedimentisphaerales bacterium. GTDB lineage: Bacteria > Planctomycetota > Phycisphaerae > Sedimentisphaerales > Anaerobacaceae > NIOZ-UU13. The sequence goes on from JBAQFY010000112.1 coordinate 14,410, forward strand.
TAAATAATCGAACTGCTTCATAAACTGGAACGGCTCGTATATATAGTTAAAAGCGAAACCTTCTTTGATGAGTTTGGCGTTGATTAAAGTGCCATCTTCCAAAAAGACATATCTTAGAAGTCTATTGTATTTATCTCTATTCGATTGCATTGGATCTCTGATTAAATAGACCGATTGCTTTTCCAAGAGTTGCTTAGCATACTGTGCAGCTTCCGGGCCGAAGTAATCTTCCCGAGAATTATAAGGATTTGCTATCTCAGGAGTATCTATTCCAATCAGTCTTACAGTTTCAATTTCTCCTCCAATATCGACTTTGATAGTGTCACCATCAATCACTTTTACAACCCGGTAAAGAGCCGGAGCTTCTTTAATAAACGATGACTTGTGAGGTAAAAAATACCCAATAAGAACTGCGATTAAAGCAGTCAGCAATAAAAGGAAAATTTTATTTAATTTTGATTTGACCTGGGTCATTGAGAGCAATCTCCGCCCGCCCTTGATAAGTCCTTATCAAGCCGGTGATTTCCACAGTTTTTCCTTCGTATTGGTTTGGATTGGGGAATTTATATGCGTTTGAACCAAAAATTACAACACCAAACGGACTGGTTTTATAATCGGGACGGAAATTTATAAATATAGTACCTTTTTGAGAAGTATAAACATGGTCTACTCTGCCTGCCACGCAGGCATATTCTCCCACGTGTTCTGGCGCTTCAGTGTAACTGATGCGTATGGTGGGCTGTTGCAGCGGCTCTGCTGTTCTCGGTAGTTGTTGTGGTGTTAGTCCCCTGTCGCTTCCGCTCTGCGGCCTGGTTGATGCCGACTTGTTTGACAGCCATATCGAGCTGGCAATTATAAACGCTGCAACGATAATAGCTATGGGTATCTTGTTTTTCTCAAAAAAATCCTTCATACAATCCCTCTAATTAATCCTCCTCGAAATCTGGGGACACCGTACATATTTCTACATATTATTCCGCTTGGCTACGCAACCAAGCCTTTCGATTCCATAATAATATCAAAATCTTCCTAAGAATTACAGCCTTTTTTTCATTACTTGAGCTAACTCATACAATCTCACAGCACCCACGTCAGCGTTTAATTTAAATCGCCTAAGAGGACATAGACTCTCCTTTTGGCGGATAGAGCCAACCAATTGGGCTGCAAAAGGAGGAAGCAGGGCCAAGGAGCGGAGGGAGAGGAAAGAAAAGCGAGATAACCTCAGCCCTGCGAATGTGCACTAATGAATAATATATCAAAAAGGTCTATGCAAATCTATACTATTTTTACAAATTTTTGTCGAAAAAATAATCCCGGCCAGAGGACCCGTGCTTCGCCAAGGCTTGGCAGGGCAGGTGGGGCTAAATATAAATAAACCCTGACCGCGCGGGGGCGGGGATAAATCAAAAATAAAAACCCCGGCCGTGCGGGGTGGGGATAACAGAAAACCCCCAGTAAAACTGGGGGCTAAACATCTGGATTCCGCATCAAGTGCGGAATGACTCCCGGCAGAGACTTTCGATCAGGTCGAGGACAGGCCTTGGCGGGTTGTTGGAGACCCTCGGTTTGCGAATCTGTGGAAGCACACCTTGGGTAAATGAAAAAAAATAAACCCCGGCCGCGCAGGGTCGGGAAAGATAAACCCCCACCGCGCGGGGTGGGGGCTAAATCAAAAGTGAAAACCCCGGCCGCGCGGGGACGGGAAAAATAAACCCCCGCCGCGCTGGGTCGGGGCTAAATCAAAAGTAAAAACCCCCGACAATGCCGGGGGCTAACAAAAAAGGAAAACCCTGGGTGAAACTTAGGGCTAAATATAACGGGATAACCCCCCCAAAAAAATTTGAGGGGTAAATATTTTTTAGGGTTTGTCCTTGACGAGCAGGCTTTTAATTGATAATTGATAATTGTCTCCGCTATAGTTGTTCGCGAGAACAAGCTTGGCGGGGATGATAATATTGATTATCAGGAATGGAATAGGTTAAAGGTTGAAAGGAGGCCATTATGGCAAGGATAGTTCTTACCGCAGCAGTCATCGTCTCATTAAACGTATTGGTTGGCTGCCAGGATGTTGAGAGCGGCAGAGGCCAGCTTGTGCCGGCCCGCACGAGAACGTCGATAGGGGCAGCCGGGGTAGTTACGGTAGCCAATGCCGGCGAGACCGATTTTGTCGAGCAGATAACGGTCAATCGCCAGGCATATCGGCAGGGGCTCCAATTGCTGGTAGGATACTATACGAGGGCCGGCAATAATATGAAGCTCAACTGGGCCAAAGATGAGCTGTCGGCACTGGACTCTATCCCGCAATATAAGTACATTATTGAGGCTGAGGCCGCCGAGGCGAATTTGAGAGCGAGCAATTCGATTCCGGAAGCAGATGAGCTCTATCTGGAAGCGGTGGAGCTTCAAAGAGAGGCTGGAGCGTTACTCGTGGTAAAAAACGATGACCTATTACGTTTGGCCACGAATAAATGTGACCAGCTCATCAAGAGATATCCTTCGAGCGACAAGATTGACGATGCGGCTTACATGGCGGGTGAAAATTACGAATATTTCAAGGATTATTCGATAGCCCTTTTGTACTACAAAAGAGCCTATCAGTGGGACCCCGGTACGATTCATCCTGCGAGGTTCAGGGCGGCACGCATTCTGGATAAACGCCTGCACCGCTATGCCGAGGCATTGGAGCTTTATCGGGAGGCCATCAAAACGGACGGGGCGTATGAAAGGCATCGGAAGTGGACCGAGTTCGCAGAACAGCGCATAATAGATTTGTATATGGTCGGGGAAAGCAAATAGCGATGTTGACAAAAATGTGAGGCGGACGGATGTCAGAGGACAGATTTCAAAGGACAGAAGACAGAAATGTCTGTTAATCTGACTTCTGATTTCTGACATCTGGATTCTGACTTCTGATTCTCGGGCCTGGCTGGACATCAGGCCCTTTTTTTATGTAATAAGAGGGGGGCCCCCCCGCCCTGCGTGTCTGGGCTTGGCCGAACCAAGACGGGCGGAAACCCAAAAGAGATAATGTTGGAATTTGAGCAAAAAGTCGGTGATTTTATCAAAGCTAATGAGCTTTTCGGCTCTGCGGATAAGGTTTTGCTGGCTGTATCCGGCGGAGCAGATTCGACGGCGCTTCTGTATGCAATGCACACCCTAAGAGGCGAGAATGTTTTCGGCGCCGAGCTGCTCTGCGCTCATATAAATCATCAGCTAAGGGGGGCAGAAGCAGATTCGGATGAAGATTTCGTTATCGCACAGGCAGCCGAGCTGAAGTTAGCCATAACAACGAAGCGAGTGGATGTGCGAGGATTTGCCGGTCTGAATAAACTCTCGATTGAGACGGCTGCTCGGAAACTGCGGATTAAAAATCTTCTCGAGATTGCAAAGGTCAACAACTGCGATTGTGTTGCAACGGCACACCAAAAAAACGACAACGCCGAGACCGTTCTGCAGCGATTAACCCGCGGCACAGGCTTTCGCGGGCTTGGTGGGATTTGGCCGATGCGTGTTTTTGGTGATGAATCTATTGGTCCATCTTCAACACCCCCAAACAAGTTTGAGGCGGATACGCCCGCTTCCGACAGGCGGGGTGCCACCCAGTATTATTCGAATTTCGTAAGGCCGCTGCTGTGCGTCCGGCGAGATGAGATTATCGAGTATTTACAAGAGCGGAATCTAAAATGGCGACAGGACCATACAAATGCTGATTGTACGTACAGGCGAAACTATATTCGGCATCGGCTGCTTCCGGCATTAGGACAGGATTGCAGCGGTTCGGTCGTGGAGCAATTATCTGAGCTGTCCGAATCAGCCCGCAGGTTCTATAGGCTGATTCGCAGTCGAGCAGATGAGGTTTGGCCGAAAGCCGCTGATTGTTCCTGTGAAAAGGTAACGCTGGATGTGAAGATGCTTTTAGCTCAGCCACAACCTGTGATTGTTGAGCTGGTTCGGCGAAGTTTGACAGCCGTCGGCTGCGGCGAGAGAGATTTGACTCAACGTCATTATGAAGAGATACTGCGATTGGCAGAGCAAAACGTCAGCGGTAGAAAAATAAGGCTTCCGGGTGGATTTGTGGTTGGCGCCGAATATGGGAATCTGATTTTTCCAGGGCCACAGACGTCAGAAATCAGAAGTCAGAAGTCAGAATACAGAAGTCAGAAGTCAGAATACAGAAGTCAGAAGACAGAAGTCAGAAGACAGAAATCAGAAACCTGGTCTCTGTCTTCTGTTGTCCTGGAAGTTCCGGGGCAAACAAGATTCGGCGGGAATTTGATAGAAGCAACAATCCTCGAAGCTGATGAGAAGGAATTCGAGAGATTCAAATCGGGAAAAAACAATTTTATTGAGAGATTTGACCTTGATAAGATAAAACCGCCGTTGGCTGTTCGTCTCCGCAGGCCCGGCGACAGGTTTGTCCCTTTAGGTTTGGGGCAAGAGAAAAAGGTCGGCAAATTCCTGACTGCTGCGCGAGTGCCACAGGAAGTACGACAGAATCTTCTTATTGTTGCTGACAGCGAAAAGATAATCTGGGTTTGGCCGATTCGAACAGGTGAGCAAGCTAAAGTTAACGCCTGTACTCGAAAAATCCTTCAACTTCAAATATCTGAAGCCGGGCTGTCGTCTTAAGCAAATAAAAAAGGCCGAGCGAAAAGGCTTGGCCTTTTTATATTTACCTCCTGGGAAAGATTTACTTCGGCAGATTCTCCGGCGAGACATCCTCAACCCGCAAATCGCCATAAATAACGCGGTAGGTTTCTGAGCCTTTCGGCTGATACCAGAATATTGCCTTACCAGTATCACCAAGCTTTACACCATTGCCCGCATAATGCCACTGGCCCTGGCCTTTGAAGAAGCGGACGAACAGCAAATAATTCCGCAGTTTCAGTCCGAGCTCCGTTTGCTCTTGTTCGGATAATCCAAGCTCTTCGCATTTCTTCATTATGACGGGGGCTTGTCTGAGGTAATCTTCTACAGCTACACCTTCCGGAAAGTAGCCGTCTCCGAAAACTTCAGCCAATATGCGAAGGCCTTCGACAAAATCCTTCTCGGTTGCCCCATGCAGGTCAAGCTCGGTCTCCTGCAGGGTATATCCTTCGGGGACGTCCATACTGAACAACGATTCATCCATCGGCACGTCAAACTCCATGTTCTTAGAAATGACCTTCATTTGCCCTTCGATCTGTTCGATTCGTACAGGCAGCGCCGTTTGGGGGTCCGCCCAGATTGTGATTTCCATCTTGGGGTGTTTTGCCCGAAAACCGATCAACTTCTGGCCGGCAATCTCCTGCTCACCAAGATTTTGGACTGCAAAGTCAGGATGTTCCTGCAATCCGGTGATGACATTTCTCAATCTCTCCATGTAGTTTGGTATCGACGGCCAATCTTTTAAATTGACATAGGCCGCCTCCTTCTTTTCAGAGGTGAACTGCAGAATCCTGCCATTTTGCAGATCGATGATGGCAACGACACCTTCCATATTCGACAGAGTTCGTCTAATTCGTGAACCGCGTACCATATCGTGGATGACCGGTGCGCCTGCTTCTTCCTCGCCGATAATGATGTCTAATATCGCAGTTTGTGCGTTGAGAATGGGTTTAATGACATCGGCAAATGTTACTGTTGCTGTGGATAGGCCCACAAAGTGCATTACTATAAGCACGCCGGCGATTATAACCACGGCGGCGGCTATTTTTGTAATTGGGCTTTTCATAATAGTTCTCCATATATTAGGTGCGGTTGCACCTGTTTTTTGTTTTTCAAATTCGTCCAGCGCCTGCATAACATTGTCAAGGATTCTGTTGTGTGCCTCAGCGCCGGCTTTGTAACACAGTTTCTTAATTAGATTTTCCATATTATCTGCTGGTTTCATTGTTTTACCTCGCCGTTCAGGATTGACCGCAGATTATCCAAGCCGTACCGGTACCGACTTTGGGCCGTTTTGATTGAAATACTCTGCAATTCCGCTATTTGTCTGAATCTCATCCGGCCGTGCAAACGAAGCACTATTATCTCTCGCTGCTCATACGGAAGCTCTGTCATCGCGTGACTTAATCTTTGCAGTTCTTCAGTGCATATTACCAACTGCACCGGGTCTTTGGCGTCCGATGTCGTTTGTTCGGGTTCACTCACTGCGGCGGCTTGTCGGCGTTTGTTTTTTCGGATATAATCACGCGAGCGGTTGGCGACACAGGTCGCTAAATAGCCTTTCAGAGTTCCTCTGAGACGAAACTTTTTTAGGGATTGCACGAACGAGATGAAAACATCCTGCACAACATCTTCGGCGTCCGTTTTGTCATTCAAGAGATTGGCTGCCAACGTTAGCAAATCACCGACGTACTTTTCGTAGATGTCTCGGAAGGCATCTTTGCTGCCACGTTTAAATCTCCATAAAAGTAATCTGTCTTCGAGCATTTGTGACTCACTTGCCTGATATCAGAACAATCGATTGTCACTAATATAACGGTAGAGGGATATATTTTGCTCTAAACAAAATTATTTTTTCCGGCAGATTTTTTCAGCCTAAATTGTCTGATATCAATTATAGTTAAAAATTGCCGAAAAAATTGTACACTATACTTACTGGGAGGACCTGGATTCCTGCTTTCGCAGGAATGACAAGGTCAGGTAATAGGCAATCAATAAATAGAATTGGTATGATTTCGCCACGGAATTTGCCAAAAGAAAAGGCCGACCGCTGCTTGTCGCTGGCAGGGGCCGGCCTTTGTAACAGATATTAAAGTTGTCGATAAACTTACTTCGGAAGATTCTCCGGCGTTACGTCTTTTACGCTCAAATCACCATAAATAACGCGGTAGGTTTCAGAGCCTTTCGGCTGATACCAGAATATTGCCTTGCTCGCATCGCCGAGTTTTACGCCTTGTCCGGCATAGTGCCACTTGCCCTGACTATCTAATATTTGGTGGAACAGCATCCCTCGTGCGAATCTCATCGCCTTCTCTGTTGCTTCATCCTCCGGGAGGTTCAACTGAGCAAGCCTTTCTGTAAATAGAGGCATTTGTTTCATAGCATTTTCGGTGCCTATAGCCTCCGGGAACGTGCCGCCCTGCAGAACCTCGGCCCAAATCCGCAGGCTTTCAACAAAGTCCTGTTCGGTGGCTCCTGAGAGGTCGAATTTAGTCTGCTTCAACGTATATCCAGATGGCACGTCCATACTAATCAGCGAGTCCTCTATCGGCATGTCAAACTGGAAATTCTTCAAAATTGCAAACATCTGTCCTATTCGAAGCTCTATCCGTATTGGAAGGGCCGTTTTAGGGTCTGCCCAGACCTTCACTTCTTCATTTGGTCCCCTGGCTACAAACCCGATAGCTTTTTGGCCGTCGATTTCCTGTTCGCCAAGCTCCTCGTAATTATCCTGCAGCTTAATAATGACCTGCCGAACAGACTCTATGTAGCTTCTTGTTCTTTCCTGAAGCGAGCCTTGGATATCCACATAGAAGGCCGTTTTTCCTTCGGTATCGAGCGCAAGCATTTTGCCGCTTTCCAGGTCGATAATCTGGGTCATGTTTGGCAGGTTCGATATGGTCCTTCTGATTCGTGAACCCACAACTATCTCGTGCATCAGGGGGTTTGTTTCTTCGGCGCCTATAATCAGGTCGAGAATCACAGTTCTCGCATTGAGGATAGGTTCGATGACTTTGGCAAAAGTTACTGTTGCTGCGAATGGATTACCAACAAAATACATCCCTATCAGCACTGCAATAATTATCACCGCCGCGACGGCCATTTTTGTAATTGAACTTCTCATAATTAGTCTCCTTAGCTTGAGGCCTGCGGTAGCCTTTCGAGCTGCTTTGAGCCTCACGTTCTGTTCTCGAACAATCTGGTTCATAACATCATTTTCAAGGTCACTCTGGGCAACTGTCCTGCCATTGCTGACCAAGCGCTCTTGAAGGCTTGTAAGCTGCTTTACTTCGGCCTGACAAGAGCGGCAGTCTTTCAGGTGTTCTGTGACTGCCTGCTTTTGGGGTTCGGCTAACAGTCCTTCAAGATAGGCAACCAAAATTTCTTTACATTCTGCACAGTTCATTTTTGCACCTCATAACTTTCTGTTTCCTTTGGCTGCTGTAACGACTTACGCAGCATGGCATAGGCCCGTGATAATGTTTTTGTAACCGTACCCAACGGCATATCGAGCTGCTCAGCTACCTGGCTGCATGAGCGGTCGCCGTAATATCGCAGCAGAACAACTTGCCTGTAGCCTTCAGGCAGCTCGGCAATCGCTGCTTCGAGACCATAATCCTGCGAGAGTTCCGGGCTGGGAGCTTCGTCAGAGAACGAGCGGATAGCTTCTCGCTGTCGGCGGAGCTGCTCTTTCCTCTGGTGCTCTTTTGCTACGCGGTCGGCGATACCGAGCAGCCAGGAAAAGAAGGACCCGGGCTTATTCAGCCTGTTCATATTGAAGTAGGCCCGTACGAGGGACTCCTGGGCGGCTTCCTCGGCTCGGTCCTTGTCGCCCAATTTTCCGGCTAAATGCGCCAATAAAACCGACTGATAACGCCGAACAATATAGCGGAAATCATCCGGATGGCCATCCAAACAACGCTCAACATAGTATTCATCAGTTTCAATCATTTCTGCACCTCGAAAAATCTCAAAGATTCCACCGTTAGGCGTCCCTTACGGGATTGCTCTCACAATATAGTGCGGGATTAGCCGGATTTGCGACAGGAAAAAAATAAAAAATGGTAAGGGGAAAATTGCAGGATTAACCCCCAGGAGCGCATAAAAAAGGCCAGGTCCAAAAACCCGGCCTTTTCAATAAATCTTGTTTGGCAAATTTACTTCGGCAGATTCTTCGGTTCCACGTCCTTTACGCTCAAATCACCGTAGATAACGCGGTAAGTTTCAGAGCCTTTAGGACGGTACCAGAAGATAGCAGAGTTGGCATCACCGAATTTTACGTCCTCGCCGGTATAGCGCCAGTTGCTCTCAACAGGTAACTGCGTTAAAAACATTATCCCTCGATACATTGTCATTGCATCCCGTTTACGCTGCTGCTCCGAGGTCTGGCCATCATCAAACTTACCCTGCTGCTCCATCTCCATGGAGACTTTCTGCAGCTCCATAGGATTAAGCGTCGGTGGGAACGTACCATCTTTAGTCCAGCTCGACCACGCCCGAAGATATTCGATCAGGTCCTGCTCTGTAACTCCGGATACGTCCGCCTGAACTTCCAGACGTGTGTAACCTTCCGGCGGAGTAAGACTAAAGAGCGAGTCGTCCAGTTCAACGTCAAACTGGAAATCGGTCATAACCACGTTCATGCCGGGAGCATTTATAAACTCGGTCTCCACACGAACCAGGTCATGCGTTTGCGGGTCGATCCAGACAGTGTTAATCACATCCTCTTCAGTTACGCGGAATCCTTGCAATACCCGGCTGTCTATTTCTCTGGTTCCGAGCTCTTCATCCGCCCGCTCGGGAAGCGTTCTTAATTTCTCGATAATATTGAACTGTTGCTGTGCCGGGTTATGCGGCAGATTGGACATTTCCATTTCGATGAATTGTTTTCTCGTTGGAAGGGTGCTGAGGCCCTTTCCCTGGGTCCAATCTATTACCGTGACGTAATCACCGGGCATTGTAGTTCGCATGTACCCCGGCTTCTTGAAAGCTATTTCAATTTCTGTAGTTCCGTTCGATGTGTAAGTCATCGTGAGGGCATTGCGTAATCGTTCGACCACCTCTGCATAGGCAGTGCTCGTAATGCTAATCGAATCGCTGAAGAAATGTAAGCCGATAAGCACGGCTATAATTATTACCGCAGCGGCGGCTATTTTTGTAACTGGACTTTTCATAATTGTTCTCCTTAATTTTTGAAAGACGATTATCCGGCTTGAAGATTGCTGTCCGATTTCGTTGAAGACAGAAAGCACCTGCCGGCGCAGGTTTTCATGATGCTTCGGATTCGGCCCGGTATCGATTTTGAGCTGATTGACAATTTTCCTGAACTCGGATTCGTCTTTAAACATTATGTTTGCCTTTCGAACACACTTTGTAAATTTTTTTGCAACTCGTTAAGTATTCTGTGCAAAGTAACACGCGAACACACTTTGTAAATTTTTTCGCAACTTGTTAAGTATTCTGTGCAAAGTAACACGCACAGTTACTTCTTTGACATTTAGAATTTGAGCAATCTGCTCGTATTGGAGGTTTTCAAAGAACCTTAACGTGACAATGGTCTGGTGCTGGGGCTTTAATTTCAGGATGGCGGTGTAAAGCCTCGGCCAATCTAATTCAGACGATTTATCATTGCTCTCAACGGCAGCCCGTCTTAAGTCGGCTGCTTCTTCCAGCAGCTTTTTACGTCGCGAGCTTTTTCTTATATAAGCGTTTGCCTGGTTGGCGGCTATGGCATAGAGCCAGTTTTGGAAATCCTGCAGGGTTCGGCCTTTGAAGATGCGAATCCGGCGAGCCATTTCGAGAAAGACCGTTGAAGTTACATCCTCTGCAATTTCTTTGTCAAAGAGCCGATGGACACAGAACCGGAAGATTCGCTCATAGTACAATTCGTAAAGCCGACCCAACGCGCCGGCTTGCGTGCGGGCTTCGAGCACCAAATCGTCATCTTCTATTCGCTCAACATGTTTTGCCATAACACCAACCATTGTCGCAGGTATAATTGCGCGGGAAGGGATTATGTTACAAACAATCTTAAAAAAAATCCTGCAAAATGTATTTTCGGACTGGAAAGGCCTTTCTTTATCGTACGAAATTTCATTGCAAAATTGGCTGATTATGGATAACCTAAGCGGAAATTTTTCAGGTTTGTTCCCTGTTAAAAGTAATTTACAGGTACGGAATTCCAATGGGCCTGGTATAGTGGCCTGGCTGTTATAAGTCAGTTATTTGTGGAACTTTAATTATTCGAAAGGAGACATAAAATGGATTCAAATTGTATTGAAAGCAGCTTTTCCGAACGGAAAACACACAACAGCAGCAAACAGTTTTTAAGGTGGGGGAGATATTGTTTTTGGATGATAATATACATAATGTTGTTCATCTGCTCGTCTGTATGGGCGGACTGGCAGGTGAGCCACGGCCCGCTTATGACCCGTTGGGCAAAGCAGGTCTCGCCGGATAATGTCCACGCTGAATATCCCCGGCCTCAAATGGTTCGCACGGACTGGCTGAATCTAAACGGATTGTGGGAATATGCCATTCGGCCAAAAGACCAGCCGAGACCGAAAAAAATTGATGGACAGATTCTTGTGCCGTTTCCGGTTGAGTCTGCGTTGTCGGGTGTAATGAAGCCGGTGGGAGAAGAAAACCGTCTGTGGTATCAACGCACATTTGAAATCCCCAAAAAATGGAAGAGCCAGCACATACTGCTGCATTTCGGGGCTGTTGACTGGGATACGACTGTGTGGGTCAACAGTAAGGAGGTCGGCAGTCACCGCGGCGGATACGACCCGTTTACTTTCGATGTTACCGATGCTCTAAACGATACCGGGCAGCAGGAAATTGTACTGAGTGTGTGGGACCCGACGAATACCGGCTATCAGCCGCGGGGCAAACAGGTAAAAAAGCCCGGCGGAATCTGGTACACGGCGGTCACGGGAATCTGGCAGACAGTCTGGCTTGAACCTGTTGCCGCCGCGCATATCGAGTCGCTTAACATTGTTCCTGATGTGGACGGCCAGATGGTGGATGTCGGCCTGAGTATAGTCTCTCCTGCCGGCGAGGCCGCCGCCACGGTTACTGTGCTCGATGGAACAAGACAGATTGCCGACGGACAAGTCAAGATAACCGGCAAAGGCGGCATCGCGACGCTCAGTATCAAACTGGCCGTCAAAAACGCCAAACTCTGGTCGCCCGACTCGCCTTTGCTCTACGACCTGAAGGTTACACTTACCCACAACGGCAAAATCGTCGATAAGCTTTCAAGCTACTTCGGGATGCGAAAAATCGAGGTCAAGAAAGACACCGCAGGGATAAATCGCCTGTTCCTCAATAACGAGGTGCTGTTTCAGTACGGGCCTTTGGACCAGGGCTGGTGGCCGGACGGGCTTTACGCTGCGCCGAGCGATGAAGCGCTGCGCTATGATATCGAGGTATTGAAAAAACTCGGCTGTAATATGCTGCGCAAGCACGTCAAAGTTGAACCCGCAAGGCTGTACTACTGGTGCGATAAGTTGGGGCTGATGGTCTGGCAGGATATGCCCAACGGCGACAGGCACATCGGCGGCAGAGACAGCGACCTTAAACGCAGCGATGAGTCGGCAAGGCAGTTCGAGTTAGAGCTGACGCGGGTCATCAACGCTTTTCGCAACCATCCCTGTATAGTAATGTGGGTGCAGTTTAACGAGGGCTGGGGACAATACGATACGGCGCGGATTGTTAATTTGATTAAGGAGCTTGACCCGACGCGGTTAGTGAATAATGCCAGCGGCTGGTCGGACCGCGGAGCTGGTGACGTTCACGATATTCACAGTTATCCCGGCCCGGCTGCGCCGCCGGTTGAAGAGAACCGCGCTGCGGTGCTCGGTGAGTTCGGCGGGCTGGGTCTGCCGGTCAAAGGGCATACCTGGCAGGATGAAAAGAACTGGGGATACCGCAGTTATAAAACTCGTGAGGAACTTACCGATGCTTACCTGGTCCTGCTCGATAATTTGCGTTCGCTGATTAGTGGTGGTCTGTGTGCCGGTGTATATACGCAAACGACCGATGTGGAGATTGAGGTCAACGGGCTGATGACTTACGACCGGGCGATGATAAAGATGGATGCCGAGAAGGCCGCTGCGGCGAATCGCCGTTTGTATCTTCCGCCGCCGGTTGTTAGGACTATTGTTCAAACCTCGCAGGAAGAAGGGCAATGGTGGCGATATACAATAAGCGAACCGAACGAAGACTGGCAGCAGGAAGGTTTCGACGATTCGGCCTGGAAGGAAGGCAAAGGCGGCTTCGGCACCGAAGGAACGCCCGGCGCTGTTATAGGCACAGAGTGGAAGGATTCGGATATCTGGCTGCGCCGAACTTTTGAATTAGAGAGCAACAAACTTAATCAGCCACAGCTTTTAATCCATCATGATGAGGACGCTGAGGTCTATATCAATGGCCAGCTTATTGCAAAGCTGGAGGGTTATACTTCGAGTTATGTTCAAGTTAGGCTTGACGAAAAGGCGCAGAGGACACTGAAGGTCGGCTCAAATTGTTTAGCTGTGCACTGCCGACAAACCACAGGCGGACAATACATCGACGTGGGCCTGGTCGAGGTGATAGAAAGATCGGCGGATTGATTCACTATTTGAGTTGAACCAAATATAAACATTCGTTGCCGAGGAGTATTTCATTTTGGAAATATCGGTTAGGGATTTGACTTTGCAAAAACGAAATAAGTATTGTCACGGACTCTTGCTCTTGATGTTCTGTTTTACTGGGCCATCAGTGCTATCTGTTCAGCCCAACGAAATTATCTTGAGCAATGAGTACTGGTCGGTCAAAGTATTGCCGGGAACGTTGGAAATGAGTGCCGAGCTACGGGGAAGGAATGAAACCCTGTTATCCAAAGGTCAGCCTAATCTCGGCGAAGTCAGCGATGTTGTACGAACAGGAAATCAGGTTCAATGGAGTCTGGAAAGGAAAGGAGTTAAGGTAAAAGTTCAACTGAATCGGGAAGATTTGTCGATTCAATTTTTTTCTGAAAAGATTGGTACATTCACTTGGCCCATTTTACAGGAAACTGCAAATATGAAGGCGTTAATCTGGCCTCGTTGGGAGGGCTGCTATATTCCACTTGATGATTCGCGCTGGAAGGATTATCTCGTGGAGCACGAAGGTTGGGATACATTGGAGGGTTTGAGCATGCCCTTTTGGGGCCTATATTGCGGCAGCTTCTCTCTGACCTATATCATAACCAATCCATATAATAATGTGATAGATTTTAGTAGAACCGAGAGTAAGCTTGAAGCCCGGTTCTCTCACGAATTCACACCTCTGCAATCGAAGAAAGAATACGGATTCCTGATTCGGCTGGGGGACGACAGTTCGCCTGTAGAGCCTGCGAAGCAGTTCCGCCGCCGGCTAATCGAGCAGGGTAAGTTCGTCGGTATGCAGGAGAAGATTAAGAAAGTCCCCGAGGCGGCGCGTTTATTGGGGGCACCACATATCTATCTTTGGGGGGGAGCGTTTCTGACCCGGCATGACATCCACACCAACAAGTGGAGAGCATTCTGTCAGAAGCTTGTCGAACAAAGCAAGGCCGGACAGCCCTCGCCGGGCAAGCGAATTAAGCAGCTGATGGAGCCGGAACGTTGGGCCGAGGTGATTGAGATTTCCAACGCTCAGCATCCGTACAAGTATCTTAAAAACCAGGTTGCCGATGAGCTGTCACGTTTATTGGAAAGGCCGGACTTCTACGATGAAGCCTGTTGGCGAAATGTTGACCTTCCTGAAGAGGCAACCATTTTGCTTAAAAAGGGGACGAATGGGCTTACCACCGCGGAGATTTGCCGGATGAACGGCCTGATTCTGCGCGCAGGTTTTCCGGAATTTATGCTGGCTGCTGCAGAGTGGGGCGACGGTGTTTCAATCAAGATGCTGGAGCA
>JBAQFY010000113.1:0-25744 GCA_049287505.1 Sedimentisphaerales bacterium
ATACCAATTGCATTTAATTACTGCGCTCCTTGTGTTTAGCACAAAAGGGTGGCAGCCTCAAGCGCAGCTTGGGGATGGCTCGCTGCTCTTTATATAAAGCGCAGCTTTTAATTACAATTGGTATTACAGCCAATTTACGGATTAAATAGATTAACTTAAATTTTGTCTTAATCGAGCTATGTTAAAGTGCGAGAGGTCTGTTTTACCTGGACAAAAAGGCCGATTGTGGAGAGGCAAAAAAGTGCATAAGCGATAATTTCTTACGAATTTTTTCTTGATATTTATGTAGATAATTTGGTATAAATAAGATTGATTAAATGTGTGAGTTTTGGTCTCAGGAGTAAAACTTATACATTTCAAAAACGGCTAATATTGGGCCTTTGAAGGAAGGAGGACACGCTTATGTGCAAAAAAATGATTTATTTAATTTCTTTTGTTTTAGTGCTGGGTCTGGTCGGTAACGCGGCAATTGCAGACCCGTTCCAGCAGGACCCCGGTCCGGACGGTATCGTTTCGATAGAGGCCGAGAACTTCGATGACAACATCCTGAAGGGTGCCAGTTACTGGGAATTTGTTACATCAACGGATGTATTCACGCCACCGAATGGATTCAGCGGCGGCGGCGCAATGCAGTCAATGCCGGCAACGCTGCTGGGTGGTAGCTCCTGGGATACAGGTTACGGAGAGAACGCTCCGAGACTGGATTATCAAGTCAATTTCGTAAAGACCGGGACATACTATGTATGGATTCTCGCTTACGCTATGGACGGAAATTCAGATTCCTGCCATGCAGGTCTGGACGGCGAGGAAACACCCCTTTCCAACCGAATGAGCGGCTGGAACAACACTTACAGTTGGGCCAACGGCAGGTATGAAAGGCCGGAACCGTCGCAAATCGAAATAACTACACGCGGCCTCCACGTCCTGAACATCTGGCCGCGTGAGGACGGAATCACTGTTGACAAAATCATCCTGACCACTAATCCCGACTACAGGCCGACGGGCATAGGCCCTGCGCAAAGCCATCGTGGTCGCCTCTTAAAGGCTTATAAACCCAGCCCGGATGATGGTGCCCAGTATAAGGATACATGGGTAAGTCTTAGCTGGTCGGCCGGAGAGACTGCGGTCTCACATGATGTGTACTTTGGTGACAATTTTAATGACGTGAACGACGGCACCCCCGACTCGTCGGGGTTCCGGGGCAACCAGAACGGAACGTTTTATGTTGCCGGTTTTCCAGGATTTGCTTTTCCGGACGGCCTTATCACAGGCACAACATATTACTGGCGAATCGATGAGGTTGAGGCCGACGGTACTACAATACACAAAGGTGACGTCTGGAGCTTTACAATCCCCCCAAGAACAGCCTACAACCCAAATCCGGCCGATGGTTCTAAATTTACGGACCCAAATACAATCCTTAGCTGGTCTGCAGGTTTGGGAGCGAAACTGCACCATGTGTACTTTGGCGACAGTTTTGAAGATGTGAATGCCGGCACGCCCGGCACCTACAAAGGCCCCATCGCAGATACTACGTATTCTCCCGGCACACTTGTATCCGACAAGGCTTATTACTGGCGTATTGATGAGTTCGCTATTCCCAATACGTATAAAGGTAACATCTGGAGCTTTAGAACAATGCCCCAGATACCTATTACCGAACCCAATCTTATTGCCTGGTGGAAGTTGGATGAGGGTAGCGGCACTATTGCTCTTGATGGGTCCGGGCACGGAAATCATGGTACGCTCCAGGGCAATCCTCAGCGGACAGATGGCTTTGACGGCGACGCGATTGAACTCGATGGCACTAACTACGTTGAGCTATCGACGGGATTTCTAGGTTCGGACAAGGGCTCTGTATGCCTATGGATTAAAACTACCCAGGCCGAAATAGGCATGATTTTCTATGGCGCCTCAGACACCAGCGGCAACGGTTTCGGCGACAACAACGAATTACACATCAATATGATGAGTGGCGGCGGGGTCGAATTTTATATCGAGGGTGGTGACACTGATGTCAATCCCCAGGCATCGGCGGTGAATGATAATTCCTGGCACCACATTACGGCCACCTGGGACATCAACGGCCTGGCGAACCTGTATGTGGACGGCGGCACACCCGTATCGGCTAATCATACCGGCAACGACTTCCAGTTGACCGGTCGCATCCGGCTGGGTCGGCCTAATGCATACGAGCGATTCTATTCCGGTTCTATTGATGATGTGAGGGTGTATGACTACGTATTGTCGCTCGACGAGATTGCAATAATTATGAGAGGTGACGTAAGTCTTGCCTGGAACCCAAAACCGGTTAATGGGGCAATCTCGAACATCGATGATGTGAGCTACGTTAGCTGGTCACCGGGAGATTTTGCCGCTCAGCACGACGTTTACTTCGGCACTGATAAAAATGCCGTGGCCAATGCCGACTCATCAACGGCTGACATATATCGAGGCCGACAGGGTGCTACCAGCTATACTCCACCTGGAGGTGTTGAATGGGGCCAGACATACTACTGGCGAATTGACGAGTCTAACACCGACGGGACCGTCAGCAAAGGCAGAATGTGTGTCTTTACAATTGCAGACCATATCATTGTGGACGATTTTGAGGACTACGACATTGGCAGCAACGAGATTTGGTGGGAATGGAAAGATGGGATTGGCTATGCCTCGCATCCTACTTTACCGCCCTATCCCGGTAATGGAACCGGCTCTATGGTTGGCGACGAAACCACGAGCTCTTACACCGAGGAAACTATCGTTCACGGCGGCAAGCAAGCTATGCCCTTACTCTATGACAATAATCAGCAGGGCAAGTTCAAGTATTCAGAGGTAGAGAAAACGCTGACTTACCCGCGCGACTGGACCAAACACGGCATTGGAGTACTGTCGCTTTGGTTCAGAGGTAATCCTGCAGGCTTGTTAGAGGAGCCGGCCGGCACCTACACAATGAGCGCTACCGGCGCAGATATCTGGGGCACAGTTGACGAGTTCCGCTATGCCTGGAAACAATTATCCGGCGCCGGGACGATTTCGGCACAGGTGCTCAGCGTCCGGAACACCGACCCCTGGGCCAAGTGCGGCGTGATGGTTCGCCAGACACTTGACCCAAGCTCGAAATTTGCCGCAGTGTATATCACACCCGGCAACGGATGCAGATTCCAGGCCAGGCTCACTCCAGGCAGTGACGCCACGAGCGATACTTCAGTAGCAACAGCTCAGCAAATGGCAATCACGGCACCTTATTGGATAAAATTAGAGCGTGACGCCGCCGGCAACTTTAACGGCTACTACTCAAGCAATGGTGTTAGCTGGCAGGCGATGCCATGGAACCCGCAAAGGATATCGATGCCTCAGAATGTGTATATAGGTCTGGCACTTACCAGCCATAGCTCCGGTGTAACATGCAAGGCTGAATTCTCCAATGTCCAGACCACCGGCACGGTTACTCCTATGATTTGGACTCACGAGGCCATTGGTATAACTATGGCCGCTAACGACCCTGAACCGATTTATGTTGCCCTCAATGGCAGTGCAGTGGTCTTTCACGACAATCCATACGCGGCATTGATAGATACCTGGACACAATGGAATATCGACCTGCAGGCTTTTGCAGACCAGGGCGTGAACCTGGCCAACGTCAATACTATTGCCATCGGTTTCGGCGACAAGAAAAATCCACAACCCGGCGGTTCAGGTAAGGCGTACTTTGACGACATTCGGCTGCATCGGTAAACTACAGGACCAGAAGCCGCAAGTGGCAACGATGCTGTTGTTAGAAAGTTTTTAGACAATCAAAATGATTTGTCATTCCCGCGAAACCTGTCCTGAGCAGAGTCGAAGGAGCGGGAATCCAGAAACAATACGATTTGAGGTAAAGCCTCAATCAGATATTTGTCTAAAAATTTTCTACAGGCAGCTTAGCTGCCCACGATGACAGACAACAGAGAAATGAATTTGCACCTATTCGGGGCCTGTATCGAATTATTCGGTATAGGCCCCTTTTCTATTGGTTATTCACTATTATGGAGCTAAACAGGAACAAAAATATCAAAATAAATTTGGTGGGAAAATCTAAAATAAATTGAAGAAAATCGTGCTTTCAGGTGTATATTATTGTAACAGGAAAGTAAAGAATATGTCTTTGAATTGACACAGTTTGCATTTGGAGCCTAAGACAGTGACAAGCTTGTGCCAGGAAGAAACAATAGCGATGCGGCGTTGCCGGCGGGGCTCACCAGAGGCGTTTGAAGTTTTTGTGAACAGGTATATGAAAAACGCATATTTTATCGCACTGGGGCTTGTAGGCAATAGTGAAGATGCAATGGACCTGTCGCAGGAGGCCTTTATTCGAGCATACCGGAATATAAAACACCTCAAGCCTGACCGGATGTTCTTTCCCTGGTTCTATCAAATATTGAAAAATCTATGTATCAGCCATTTGAGAAAAAGAAGGTACAGGCAGGCAGGCTCTCTTGACGCCGAGAATTGCCCCGAGCCGTCAGCTACGACGGATTACTTTTCGCCGGAGGTTGTGGCCGGAAGAAACGAGCTCAAAGACAAAGTGTGGCAGGCAATCGGTAAGCTGGACGATAAGCATCGCGAGGTGATTATTTTGCGACACTTTCAGAACATGTCATACGAACAAATCGCTGAGGCCCTTTTTTGCAATAAAGGCACTGTAACGAGCAGGTTGTACTATGCCCGTAAGAGGCTGGAAGAATTATTGAGCACAGAGAAAGGAGGTAGCATAAATGACATGCCGTGATTATAAAGACCTGATGATGGGCTACCTGGACAATGAATTGACCGATGAGCAGAGACGTCGGTTCGAAGAGCATTTGGCCGGGTGCCCCGAATGTGCCAACGAACTTAAAAACTTTAGGAAACTCAAAGCGATTACCGATGAGGTAACTTTAGTTGAGCCTGAGGACAGGATATGGCAGAACTACTGGGACGGCATCTATAACCGAATCGAGCGAAGTATTGGATGGATTGTGTTTTCGATAGCCGCTATCCTGCTGACAATCTACGGCGGATTCAAGCTGATTGAAGAGCTCATCAAAGACGACACGATTAGTATGCTTCTGAAAGTTGGTCTATTGGCACTTATAGTGGGACTTGCAATTTTGTTCGTCTCGGTGTTGCGGGAGAGACTCTATTTCTGGCAAAAAGACAGGTATAAAGATGTAAGGAGGTAAGGCAATGATTTTATCCACTACAGATACAATTTGTGGCAAGAAGATTGTAAAGCACATTGGGCTTGTTCGAGGAAATACGATTAGGGCTCGTCATATCGGCAGAGACATAATGGCGATACTACGAAACATAATCGGCGGAGAGATAACAGATTACACCAAGATGATGGCAGAGTCCAGAGAACAGGCCCTCGACAGGATGATAGAAAACGCTCAGAAATTAGGCGCCAATGCAATTGTGCAGATAAGATTTTCCACCTCGATGATTATGCAAAGTGCATCTGAGATGTTAGCTTACGGCACGGCTGTGGTTGTGGAGTAGCATTCGCCCCCTTACTTTTTATGTCTTGGAGCAAAGCAATATGAGAAACAAAAGCACTTTTAGAACCGGATTCTTTGCGGTTCTGATGCTGATTACCGTACTATCGGCCCTGAGCAGGAGTGCAGAAACGGAAAATATCGAAGGTCTTTGGATGGGGACTCTGAAGGTCTCTGTAGTAGAGTTGAGGATAGTGTTCAAGATTAGCGCAAACCAGGATGGGTCACTTACTGCCACGATGGACAGCCCCGACCAGGGAGCAGAGAACATACCTGTGAATAAGGTTACCTTCGAGAACGGCAGATTGTATCTTGAATCGAAAGTCGTCCAGGGTACCTATGACGGTCAGATAAAAGAGGATGGTTCTATTGAAGGTAAATGGCAACAGAGCGGATTCTCAATTCCGCTGGTTCTCAAGCAGGTCGAAGAAGCCCCAAAACTGCATCGCCCTCAGGAACCTAAGAAGCCATATCCTTATATTGAAGAAGAAGTTATTTATGAAAACGAGAAAGCCGGCATTAAGCTGGCCGGCACATTTACATTCCCGCGCTCTGAAGGACCATTTCCGGCAGTGATTCTTATCACGGGCTCGGGCGGCCAGGACCGCAACGAAACAGTCTTTGGTCATCGCCCCTTTTTGGTTCTGGCTGATTATCTAACACGTAAAGGGATAGCTGTCTTGCGCGTTGATGACCGCGGAGTAGGAGGCTCAACAGGAAATCTCTTAGAATCAACGAGCGGGGACTTTGCAGGCGATGTGCTTGTTGGAGTAAAGTATCTCAAGGGTCGTAAGGAGGTCAATCCCAAAGAGATAGGTCTTATCGGCCATAGCGAGGGAGGGATTGTTGCCCCCATAGCGGCTGCTCAATCATCCGATGTTGCTTTCATCGTCCTGATGGCCGGGACAGGTTTGACCGGCGAGGAAATTCTCCACTTACAGAATGACTTTATACTAAAGGCTGTGGGGGCAAGTGATAAGGTATTGGCTATGCATCGAGCCGCTTTAGAACAGATATTCGATGTACTGAAACATGAGAAGGATAACGCTGTTGCCGAAAAGGAAATCCGCAAAATAATGACCGATACTCTTGCAAAACTTAGCGAAAAAGAAAAAGAGGCGCTTGGCGCATCCGAGGCGACCATCGAAATTCAGCTCAAGATGTTACTATCTCGCTGGTTTCGCTTCTTCCTGACATACGACCCTAAGCCAACTCTAATGAAGGTCAAGTGCCCCGTGCTTGCAATTAACGGCCAGTTAGACCTTCAGGTCCCACCCAAAGAAAACCTATCCGCTATTGAAGAGGCACTGAAGACCGGGGGGAATACCAACTACACAATACGGGAATTACCGAAGCACAATCATCTGTTCCAGAGGGCTCAGACCGGGACAATCTCAGAATATGCGAAGATAGAGGAGACCATATCACCGATTGCTCTTGAGTCAATTTCGCAGTGGATTTTGACACAAATCTCTCAGGCTAAAAAATGAATTACCTATTTAGTTCCTGTTGCAGAAACAGTATTTGTCATTCCCGCGAAAGCGGGAATCCGGTTTTTCGCTCTGGACCCCCTGCTTTCGCAGGGGTGACATCGTCGGTTTTCGCTTTCCGCAACATATACTATTTATACAAGTATGGATTTGTACTTTTCTGTGAGTAGTTTTAGGATTCCAAAAACGGTTCCTGATAAGCAGAATTGAAGGGAGACCAGATGGATACGATTAAAGATTTTCTAAGACCCGAAGTAATATGGTTCCTTATAGGGCTTGTACTGCTCATTATGGAGTTTGCACTGCCCGGTCTAATCATCTCTTTCTTCGGAGTCGGGGCCTGGATAGTAGCGCTCGTCTGCCTTATCACAGACATCGGGATAAATACTCAATTGATAATATTCATACTTTCTTCGGTGTTGTCGCTGTTGTGCCTGCGAAAATGGCTCAAGGGAGTATTTCTTGGACATACCGTTTTCAAACAAAATCTGAAAGAGAATCTTGAAGAATTCATAGGACAGAAAGCAGTTGTAAAGGAAAAAATTACGCCGAAGGCCGGCGGCAAAGTGGAATTTCACGGCACAAACTGGGTAGCCGAAGCGGATGAGGAAATCGCGGAGGGAGCTGTGGTTGAGATTATAGACAAGGACAACATCACCCTTAAGGTCAAAAGCTTGTAAGAAGAAAGGAGCACACAATGTTAGCAGATACAAACCCAGCCGTAGTAACAATTATCCTTGTGGGCATATTACTATTTGCATTGATAGTTTTTTTCAAGACCATAAGGATTGTCCCCCAAAAAATGGCTTTTATCATCGAGCGTCTCGGCAAGTACTCGACCACACTTGAAGCGGGATTTCATATTCTTGTTCCGTTCATTGACAAGGTCGCGTACAAACACACACTAAAGGAGCAGGCGCTCGATGTCTCGCCGCAGCAGTGCATCACAAAGGACAATATCGCAGTCGAAGTAGATGGCATCTTATACATGCAGGTTGTGGACCCGAAGAAAGCCTCTTATGGAATAAGCAATTACCAGTTCGCATCCACACAACTGTCTCAGACAACTATGAGAAGCGTAATAGGTAAGCTCGACCTCGATAAGACCTTTGAGGAAAGAGAGACGATAAATAGTGCGATTGTCGATGCCGTGGATAAGGCGTCGGACCCATGGGGGGTGAAGGTAACACGATATGAAGTGAAGAATATCCTCCCCCCTCAGAGCATTAAAGATGCGATGGAAAAACAGATGCGGGCGGAGCGCGAAAAGCGTGCGACTATTGCCGAGTCGGAAGGTGACAGACAGGCAAAGATAAACCGAGCAGAGGGCGAAAAACAACAGATGATCGCACAGTCGGAGGGTGAGAAGCAAAAACGGATAAATGAGGCCGAAGGTCGCGCTGTCGAAATTCTGAAAGTCGCCGAGGCAACAGCCAACGGAATCAGGGAAATTGCAAAGGCGATAAATGAAAAGGGCGGCGTCAACGCTGTAAACCTGCGCATCGCCGAACAGTACCTGAACGAATTCGGCAAACTTGCAAAGACCAACAACTCAATTATTATCCCTTCGAATCTTTCCGATATTGCAGGGGTAATTAAAGCGGCCGCCTCAGTAATCAAAGACCAGACCGAAGTTAAGAGCCAAACACAATAATTTTCGACTTCTGAAAGTAGCGGTTCATCAAGGCTCAAGTGATGGTTTGTCATTCCCGCGAAAGCAGGCTATGGACTTACAAAATCGCAAAACAAGTGAATAGAGAAAGGAATAGTGATGCTATGAAAAAATGGGTTGGAATTCAAAAGATTTTGCCGTTTTTCCTTCTTTTTATCGCAGTGCACCTTTGGATAGCCGAATCTGTAAATGCTTCGGATTATGCTATTGGCGCCGACCTTTCCTTTCTCAAGCAGGCCGAAGATGGGGGCACCGTGTTTAAGGACAATGGCGAGGCGAAACCCGGTCTGCAAATATTTAAAGAGCACGGCTATAACTGGATTCGCTTACGACTGTTCCACACACCCACGCGTTTGCCGAATAATCTCGATTACACCATCGCCCTCGCTCAAGACGCTAAGAAGCTCGGGTTCAAGTTTCTGCTGAACTACCACTACTCCGACACCTGGGCCGACCCGGGTAAACAATACATCCCCAAAGCCTGGGAGGGCAAGTCACACGCGGAGTTAGTGCAGGCGGTGTTCGAATATACCCGGGACACTATCACCGCATTTCAGGAAGCCGGTGTCTTGCCGGACATGGTACAGGTTGGGAACGAAGTTATAAATGGGATGCTTTGGCCGGACGGCAAACTGCCGGATAATTGGGACAACTTCGCCGAGCTGACGGAGGCCGGAATTAACGGCGTCGATGCCGGGCGGGGTAATTCCCGACGTCCTAAAATTATGATTCATATCGACAGAGGCGGCGATAAGAAAAAGACGAAGGCTTTCTTCGACAAGTGGAACTCGTATGGCGTTGACTACGATGTCATCGGGCAGTCTTATTACCCGTGGTGGCACGGCAGTCTGCTCGACCTTCGAGAAAATATGGTCTTTATGGCCAATGAGTATAAAAAGGACATCATCTTGGTGGAGGTAGCATACAGCTGGAGGCCATCCGAATACACAAACAAACCGGCACCATTCCCGGAGACTCCCGAAGGACAGAGGCAGTTTCTGGATGAGGTGAATCGGGTTGTTCTGGGCACTCCTCACAACAGAGGCAAGGGCGTTTTCTGGTGGGAGCCTGCCGTAACGGGTGGTCTTCGAAGAAGAGGCATGTTCGATGATGATGGGAATGCCTTGCCCGTCATCACGGTGTTTGACAGATTCACAAGAAAGTGATTAGATATCCTATGTATAATCGGAGTTAATCAAAGGCACAAGGACGGTGGCTATATGATTGGGGTTATCTGCAAGCCAAATACGCAGGAGAAATTGGAGATACTCAGCACTGATGCGCAGTATGATTTAGCATGTGCGTGCAGTTGTAATAGGGAACAAAGCCGAAAGCGTAGCAGTGACGGCAAATGGATATATCCGGTAACGCTTCCAAACGGGGGAAAGAGTGTCCTGTTTAAGACGCTGCTTTCAAATGTGTGCACGAATGACTGCAGGTACTGTCCGCTCAGAGAGCAGATGGACGTCCGCCGTTGTAGTCTTAGGCCGGAGGAAACGGCTAATATCTTTCTGGACTATTATAATCAGCGAAAGGTTTTTGGGCTGTTTTTAAGTTCGGGTGTCTTAGGCTCGGCTGACGCGACAATGGACAAACTCAACGGCGTAGCAAGATTACTGCGAAAAAAACACGGCTTTAGAGGGTACATTCACTTAAAGATTATTCCCGGGGCAAGCGATGCAGCCATAGAAGAGGCGGTTTCATTATCCAGCGCAGTCTCACTGAATATCGAGACGCCGGGCGAAAAGAGACTGGCGAAAGTATCAAACAAGAAAAAATATATCCAGGACATTATTGAGCCAATCAAGCTCATCAGCAGACTGACCGGACGAGGTTCGAGATACGAAAAAGTCAAGCAGACAACACAGTTCATCGTCGGCGCAGCCGGTGAGCAGGATGCGGAAATTGTGAAGTATATGTACGGCCTGTACGAGCGGCTGAAATTGCACAGAGTATATTTTAGCGCTTATCAAAAGGGATTGGGTAACGAGTCTATAGTCGGTGAACAGACTGCTGAGGATAGGCCGACAGATATTCTTATGCGGGAGCATCGACTGTATCAGGTGGATTTTTTGCTTCGCAAATATGGCTTCAAAGAATCGGACATTCTTTTCGAGAAAAATGGAAATTTGTCTTTAATCATCGACCCAAAAGAAGCATTGGCGCAAAGACATCCTGAAGCATTTCCTGTGAATATAAATTGGGCATCGAGATTTGCGCTACTGCGAGTGCCCGGGCTTGGGCCGGTAACCGTCAAGCGTATTTTGGAACAGCGAAAATCCGCAAAAATAAGGCATATCGAAGACGTGGGGAAAGTAGGCGTAAGGCTGGAAAAAGCAAAACAATACCTGACTTTCTGAGCACGGAGTGTGACAAAGAGAGGATTTTCTATTTTCAATTCCGGTCATCAATATTTTTTTTGATTTCCAATTCTTGATAACGATATAATAAGAGCTGTTGCGGAATTACAGCCGGTGAGCACAGAGAAAAGAGGTGTTCTTTTATGTGGTTTAAAACTGAAGAAACCCTCACGGACGAGCAAGTTCAATCGGGACTAAGTTATGTTATCAAAGATGGTATAGCATCGCAATCGATGGGGATATTGACCGGCGGAGCATTCTTAGTTGCTTTTGCTCTCAAGCTTGGAGCATCCAATCTGGTTATTGGTTTGTTGGCTGCTATTGGACCATTATCTCAATTGCTGCAATTGCCTTCGATATTTCTCGTCGAGAAGATACGCAACAGACGTGCGATTGTTGTTATAACGGCAGGACTAAGCCGGCTGTGCTGGCTGGTTATTGCGCTGAGTCCTTTCCTGTTCGGGACCAAAATCGGCCTTGCCATTTTGCTGGTATCAATGATAGCGTCTTCAGCACTTGGGGCCGTTTCCGGCTGTAGCTGGAATTCGTGGATGCGGGACCTGATACCACAAAACATTTTGGGAGCGTTCTTCTCGAAAAGAATGAGAATCGCCACAGGTGTGGGAATTGCACTTAGCGTGTGTGCAGCGGTCTATTTAGACCTTTGGAAAAAGCTGTTTGCCGAATATGAGGTATATGGCTATTCAATCCTGTTTTCGGCAGGTTTTGCGGCCGGCGCTCTCGGGCTTTATTATTTATACAAAACACCGGAGAAACGTATGCCCGCCGTTGTTGAGAAATCCAGTATTTTGAACCTGCTTTCTAAACCATTTAAAGATGAGAATTTTCGAAAGCTTATTGTTTTTATGTGCTCCTGGAATTTCGCAGTAAATCTGGCTGCGCCTTTCTTTATGGTTTATATGCTCAAAAGATTAGGGCTGAGCATGTCATTTATCATCGGGCTTTCCATTCTCAGCCAGGTGCTGAACTTCACTTTCCTTAGAATCTGGGGCAAATTCACAGACAGTTTCAGCAACAAATCCGTGCTTGCCATCTGTGGGCCCTTATTTATCATTTCGATTCTTGCCTGGACATTCACCACAATGCCTGAAAAATACTTTCTAACTATTCCATTGCTGATAATTATACATATTGTAATGGGCCTTTCCTCAGCGGGCGTATCTCTGGCCTCCGGCAATATCAGCATGAAACTGGCACCAGAGGGACAGGCAACGTCCTATCTTGCAGCCAATACCATTGTTAATTCTATTGCTGCCGGAATTGCCCCGATTTTAGGCGGTAAGTTCGCAGACTTCTTTGCAAACCGACAATTAGACTGGGTACTTAATTATAAAGGCCCCGCGGAAGAATTCAGCCTGCCTACACTTAATCTCCAGCAGTGGGACTTTTTCTTTGCCATTGCCTTTTTAATTGGTATATACTCAATTCATCGTTTATCTATGATAAAAGAAGTCGGAGAAGTTGAAGGAAAAGTTGTCTTTGGTGAGCTTATTACAGAGGTTAGAAGCCAGGTACGAATACTTTCCTCTGTCGAGGGCCTGCGCCAGATGATTAGCTTTCCTTTTACCATCGTAAGGGACTTAACCATGAAAGTAAAAGCCAATAACAAAATCAGCAATAACCAGGAAAAGGGAGTTTGATTATGAAAAAGGCCAAGTTGATTGTAATAATTGTAATATTTATACTGGCGTTTATTATCTTTCTTCAGAATACCGAGTCTGTAGAAACCCGACTTCTTTTTACGAAGGTGACTATGCCCAGAGCCTTACTGTTAATTTCAACGTTTCTTATTGGCTTTGTAGCTGGTACAATTACCACCGGCATGCTTTTCAGAAAATCCGGAAAGAAAAAGACCATAACCCCAGACAGTTGAAATTCAAGATAAAACAACAAAAGGTTTCTTTATTATAGAGACCGGCGGAAAACATAAGAGAATGATGAAAATGAAAAAAGGTAAAAACAAACTCAAAGTTGTTAAGAAACGCTCAAGCAAGGCCGGTTTGCCGCCTGGAACGCTGGTCCATGTCGGCGAAAAAAAGGCAGAGTCTGTGAGGATTACCTTCATCGATTATGACGAGCAGAGCTTTCAGGAAAAACAGGTTACAAAAATCGAGGAATGTCTAAAACTTAAAGACACGCCTACCGTTAGCTGGATAAACATCGACGGCATCCACGATATAGAATTAATTGAAAAACTCGGCAGAGGCTTTGAGCTGCATCCGCTTCTTCTTGAAGATATTCTAAGCACGGGTCAACGGCCAAAGTTCGAAGATTATGAAAAATATATTTTCATCGTGCTCAAGATGCTAAGCTATAATGACGTGAGCCAATCAGTTGAAGCCGAGCAGGTTAGCCTGGTATTGGGGCCGAATTATGTCCTTTCCTTTCAGGAACGTATCGGAGATGTTTTCGAAAATATAAGAGACAGAATCAGAAACGCAAAAGGACGTGTCCGGAAAATGGAGGCGGACTACCTGGCCTATTCCTTGATAGACGCAATAGTCGATCACTACTTTGTCATACTGGAAAAATTGGGTGAGAGGATAGAGTCCTTGGAAGAAGAGGTGGTTAGTGACCCGACAGAAAAAACCATCCAGCAAATTCACTCACTTAAAAGGGAAATGATATCGTTACGCAAATCAGTTTGGCCCCTTAGAGAGCTAATCGGAGGATTACAAAAGAGCGAATCTCCACTCATCAAGGAAACCACAGACATATATCTACGAGACGTCTATGACCATACGATACAGATTATAGACACTATAGAGAGTTCCCGCGATATGGTTTCGGGGATGCTTGATATATATCTATCCAGTCTCAGCAATAAAATGAATGCTGTTATGAAGGTGCTGACTATCATTGCCACTTTATTCATTCCACTTACATTCGTGGCAGGAATTTACGGAATGAATTTCAAATATATGCCGGAGCTTGAGTGGCGATGGGCTTATCCCATTCTCTGGCTGGTTATGATTGCGGTTGCGGTTATTATGCTGTTTTATTTCAGAAGGAAAAAATGGCTGTGAAGATAGAAGGGCATTTCTCAGGGTTGCAGCCCAAGGAGAAGCGATTATGTTAATCTTATTTATTTTGACGCTTATTGTATCGTTCACTGTTGTCAGAATCGGGGCCATCGCATTTCAACTGACAGGGCTTGAGTGGTCTTTGGCAAAGTTTCAGGCACTGTCGTGTTTTTCCGGAACCGGATTCACAACGAAGGAGGCGGAGTTAGTTACCGGTAATAAACAAAGACGCAAAATTGCCACTGTTCTGATAATTTTGGGCAACGCCGGTTTCGTTATTATGATTGCAACTTTAGCCGGCTCGCTGGTTCCCCAGAAAACTATACTTTCCAAGTTGTCCAAATCATTCCTGCCGTTTGACATTCAGCCTGATTTGGTAAAATGGGTAAATTTAGCCATTATTGTGGTTGTCGTGTACGGTATTTACAAAATTTTCACATATGAAAAATTTGTCAAGAAAATGACAAATTTTCTCAGAAAGAAAATCATCAAGAAAGAAATCTTTCAAAGGGTATCCTTCGAGGAGCTGCTGCTTGCGACCGGCGGATACGGTATTTCACGAATTTCGGTCAATGCAGGAAGCCCTGTGCTTAATAAGACGCTTGCAAAGTCAGAGCTCAGAGAAAACGATATAATGGTCCTGGCGACCATAAGAGGCGGCGAAACAATACCCAACCCGCTGGCAACTATGAAAATTCTGCTCAACGATGAGCTTATATGCTTTGGAAAATTAGAGAACATCAGAAACAGAATTTCTATGAATCCGTAATTGTATATAAACAAGATAAGAAAATTGTACACATATAAAATTTTAATTGAATAGCTTTGAGA
Source organism: Sedimentisphaerales bacterium (assembly GCA_049287505.1). GTDB lineage: Bacteria > Planctomycetota > Phycisphaerae > Sedimentisphaerales > Anaerobacaceae > NIOZ-UU13. The sequence continues at coordinate 14,917 of JBAQFY010000113.1, forward strand.
ATGAAACAATATGGGTGATTTGTTGGCCGGCTCGTGGGTATATACCTGGATTGTCATACCTTCCTTGATATTCGTGGCAAGAGTAACCGACGTGAGTCTGGGGACGGTGCGGGTTATTTTCGTCTCGAGGGGATTAAAATATCTCGCGCCGGTAGTTGGTTTCTTTGAAGTTATAATCTGGCTTCTCGCTATCGGCCAGATTATGAAGAATCTTTCCAACCCTGCGTGTTATATTGCCTACGCTGGTGGCTTTGCTATAGGTAACTTTGTGGGCATTTGTATAGCCGAAAAACTATCCTTAGGAATAGTGTTAATAAGAGTGATTACCAAAATGGATGCGGAGCCGTTAGTGGAGTTTCTTAAAGCTGAAAATTATGGAGTTACCTGTATTGACGGGCATGGTACCAGCGGTCAGGTACAGGTGGTTTTCACGATTGTGCCGCGCCGGGAGGTACGTAGCGTCGTCGAGCTGATTAAGAAATTCAATCCCAATGCGTTTTACACTATCGGGGAAGTAGGCCTTGTGGAAAGTGGTGTATTTCCAGTGAGAAGAAGCTGGTGGAGTTTTAATTTGTTAGGATTATTCAGACCATTTCGAAAAGGCAAGTAGAGCTGCATTCTCTTCAAGCACAATGTCTAATACTTTGTCACAGTTCAATTGATGGGTTGTCATTCCTGCGAAAGCAGGAATCCAGGCCCTCCCAGTAGGTACAGTGTACAATTTTTTCGGCAATTTTTAACTATAATTGGTATAAAACTGGGTTTAGGGTTTTCCAGCATTAACGCTCGGCATATTTAACGCTCTGAAGAGAAAGGCGTAAATATCTGCCTGTTCGTCGATAACTTTGGATACAGGTTTACCTCCGCCGTGTCCGGCTTTGGTTTCCACGCGCAGCAGAATGGGATTTTCGCCGGCAGCTTTCGCCTGGAGAGTGGCGACAAATTTCTTGGCGTGAGAGGGTACAACACGGTCGTCGGTATCGGCTGATGTAACAAAAATGGGTGGGTAATCGAGACCGGCTTCGACGTTGTGCAGGGGAGAGTAAGCATAGAGGAACTTAAACTGTTCGGCAGATGCTTCTGCGTTGCCGTATTCCGGTATCCAGTATCGACCGACAGTGAACTTGTGATACCTTAGCATATCGGCAACAGGGACCTGGCAGACAACCGCACCAAACAGGTCGGGACACTGGAGCATACAGGCTGCGACGAGCAGGCCCCCATTACTGCCGCCTCTGATAGCGATTTTTTTCGAGTTGGTATATTTGTTCTCGTTCAGCCATTCAGCGGCAGCGATAAAGTCATCAAAGACGTTCTGTTTTTTGTCGAGCATACCGGCCTGGTGCCAGGCCTCGCCGTATTCGGAGCCTCCTCGTAAGTTGGCTACGGCATATACGCCGCCCATCTCGAGCCAGTTAATAACAGAGGTAGAAAACGAGGGTCTGACGTTGATGTTAAATCCGCCGTAGCCGTAAAGCAAAGTCGGGTTATTGCCGTCGAGCTTAAGACCTTTCTTGTGGGTGATGAACATAGGGATGCGGGTGCCATCTTTGGAATGATAGAAAACCTGCATTGTTTGATAGCCTGAAGCGTCAAAGTCGATTTCAGGCTTTTGGACAACCGTCAACCGCTCGGTGCGAAAGTCATAGCGATAGCTTGTGTTGGGAAAGAGAAAAGATGTAAAAGAAAAAAAAATTTCGGTATCATCTTGTTTGCCGGAGAGACTGCCGACTGTACCGAGAGTCGGGAGAGGGATTTCGCAGACAAAACCTCCTTCAAGGTCATAAACTTTGAGCTTGTTGTGTACATCATGCATATAGGTAACAACAAAGTAATTATTGATAAGAGCGGCGTAATCAATCACATCTTCGGTCTGAGATAGAACCGTGCGCCAATTGCTGCGTGAGGGGTTGTTAACGTCGATTGCAACGATACGTCCCCGCGGGGCATCGAGGTCGGTATTGAAGTAAAAGACCGCCTCAACATTGCCGGCAAAGTCGTAGCGGGCGTCGGCATCATCGAGCAGTCTAATAAAGGGGCCGGTGCTTTGGATGGGTCGGTAATAAACACGATTCTTCGGGTCGGTGCCATGATATACATTGAGGATGAGGTATTTGCCGTCCTCGGTAATCGATGGAGCAAAAGTTAATTCCTTATTGTCGGGACGTTCGTAGATGAGCTGGTCCTGCAATTGTGGCGTGCCAAGTTTGTGCCAATGGACACGGTTGTAGTTGGTCTGGTCTTCAGGCGGAACAGTGTTAGGGTCTGGGAAACGAGTGTAAAAGAAGCCTGTATTATCGTGTTTCCAGGCGATGCTGGTAAATCGGCACCATTGAAGAGTTTCCTCATAGTCTTCGCGTGAATCGATAGTGCGGATTTTGATTTCCTGCCGGTCGCTTCCGCTGCAGGAGATAGCGTAGGCCAGCAGAGTACCATCTTCACTCACCTCTGTATTGGTTACGGCAACAGTGCCATCTTCACTAAGCAAGTTCGGGTTAATAACGACATTCGGTTTGCCTTCGAGTGTTTGCTGAACATAGAGGACGGATTGATTTTGTAGGCCGTCATTCTTCCAGAAAAAGTATCGACCGCCCTGCTTGTACGGCGCCGAATACCGGGGGTAATTCAATAAATCAGTTAGACGGGTCTTGATTTTCTCCCTGACAGGGACGGCAGCTAAAAAGTCGGAGGTCAGCTTATTCTGCTTTGCTACCCAGCTCCGAGTTTCTTGGGCATCGGCATCTTCGAGCCAGCGGTATGGGTCAGGAACTTTAGTACCGTGATAAACGTCAACTGTGGAATCCCTGCGTGCCTGCGGATAAGTCAGTCCGACGGTCTGGACTTCGGTTGGAGCTAATTGCTGGCACCCACAGCACAATGCGGCCCAAACAAGTACAGCGGCAAATAAACGAGCCCCGCCGGGCTGCGGCGGGCTTCGCCTCGACGAGTTAGAAACTCGCAAACGGGGCAATATAATAGAAGAATAGGAATTTCTAACAGGGCGAGCATTTAAGGTCTTCATAATAGAACAAATCCTCATTATTTGATAATTGGCTTTTTGAGAAACTATATTTAAAAAAGTGTGTAAATCCTTGTCAAATACGAATTGGCTTAATTTGGGAAAATTTGTTGCAATTTTTGGTAATCTCGGTTAGTATCCAGCACCTATTGAAGCAAGGCTGGTAGCAATAGCTCTGTTGGTGTAGTGATTCGTCAGCTTCGAGCAATAGGTGCAGGATGGATGAGCCGGGCAAAAATAGCGATAAAGGCAGTAAAACGAAAGCCGGCAAGGTCGTGGGCGATTTTGTCGCCGGCCTGAGTAACGAGCACCGTATGCTGGTCATTCTCAAAGCACAACTGTACGATGGGATGTGGGAGCCGATGCTCGACGACCTCGAAAACCGCCTGGTGGATAAGCCGTATATATTTAAGCTCATAAATCGAATAAAAGACGATATCGAGCGCATCGGTCAGATGCAGAAATTCGAAAAGGAAAATAACGTCGATTTGGCTGATTATGTCGAGCTACCGTAAAAGTCTAAAATCGGATACTCGATGCTGGATGCTGGATGCTCGTCCAGCCCATCAAGGATGGGCTTGGGCTCGTAGAAGAATAAAATCGAGTATCGAGTATCGAGAATTGTGAGGGTTTATGAAAATGACAAGAATGTTGAAATGCAGATTTGTTTTATTGTCGGGTCTTTTGGTCTTGTGTATTGTGCAGAACAGCTTTGCAGGGTTCCCGCAAGGCGGGGTCCCAGCCCAGGGCAGTTCGCAATGGCTTGTTTCACCGAAGCTGCTCGAACACGCCAATTTGAAAATGTTGTGGGAAAACAAGCTGCCGATTAAAAACACGGAGAGGTTAGAGCAATTGTTTATTCTCGGTAACCGTCTCTATGCGATTTCGAACCAGAATTATACGGCTTCCCTGAACAGAGAAAACGGAAATATGATATTCGGCAGGATTGTTGCACCGGATGGCTTGCCGGTTGAGGGATTGAAGCTTTATGACGATGTGCTTATATCGATAGCCGGCACTAAAGTTATTGAGATTGACCCGCAATCGGGAGACCAGCGAAAGTCCGCAGATGTGGGTTTTAGTATAGCCTGTCCCCCCGCCCGCAACAGTTCCTTTTTTTACCTGAGTGGAATTGACAAACGTTTGCATATATTGCGCGCCGAGGATAAGGTCCAGATTTTCGAGGTTGCTGTTGAGAACGAGTCGATGATTACTTCTATTATCGCTGAAGAGACTTTTGTCATCTTTGCCGCCGCCGCGGGCAATGTGGTAAGCATTATGCCGGACAAGCCCAGGCGGTTGTGGCAATTTGATGCAGCAGGTGGTATTGCCGGGCCCATCATCAAAGATGGAATATCCCTGTTTTTTGCCAGTAAGGACACGAACGTTTACAGAGTCGATATAGTTGGCCTACCTTTGAAAAATCAGCTTGCCTGGAAGTATCAAACGGATGGAGTGCTTGATAAGGCACCTCGTGTTACGCAAGGGGTCGTTTATCAGTATGTCCCCGGAAAAGGCGTAACGGCGATAGACAAAGGAGGCGGCACGCCGTTGTGGTCCGTGCCGGGAGGTGCTGATTTGTTAGCGGAGGCAAAGGAAAAAGCCTACGTAATTACAAAGAACGGAACGCTCGTGGTGATGGACAACCTTACTGCAAAGAAATTATATTCGGTTAATTTTGCAGAGGTCTCAAGATACGCAGCCAATATAGCGGACTCGAAAATCTATATCGCTGACGAACGTGGCCGGATTGCCTGCTTACAACCGGCTGAATAGGGTGGTAATTGGTTATTAGTTATTGATAATGAAAAGCACGAAGCACGAAATCCGAAATCCGAAACAATATCAAATGACCGAAATTCAAATAACCAAAACAGTGAGTTTTGAAAATTTGAGCATTCGAATTTTGAATTTGTTTCGGATTTCGATATTCGAATTTCGGATTTAATCATTTACCAGTTACAAATGGAAAGGAGTTCTAAATGGACGTAAAAATCAAGACGGCATTGATAAGCGTTTCTGACAAGAGCAGCGTGGTCGATTTTGCCAAGAAGCTCAGCAAGATGGGAGTTAAGATAATCAGCACCGGCGGAACAGCTAAAAAGCTCAGCGAAGCGGGTCTGGACGTCGTTGGTATCGAGTCGGTTACCGGCTTTCCCGAAATGATGGATGGCAGGGTGAAAACGCTTCATCCGAAGATACACGGCGCACTTTTGGGACTTCGCGACAAAAACGAACATACGGCAGCAATGAAAAAACATGATATCGAGCCGATTGATTTGGTTTGCGTAAATCTGTATCCGTTTGAACAGACAATTGCCAGGCCGGACTGCACTTTGGCTGAGGCGATTGAGAATATCGATATTGGCGGGCCGAGCATGCTTCGCTCGGCTGCCAAGAATCATAAGTTCGTAACGGTCGTAACACAACCCGACCAGTACGACAAGGTCATCGAAGAGATGGAGAAAAACAACGGCGCTGTCGGCGAGGAGCTGCGGAGTGATTGTGCACGGATTGCATTTAGCTTGACGGCTTCTTACGATGCAGCTATAGCAAAATATCTCAATACAAGAGCAGGCGACGAATACCCCCAGAAGGTTTCAATTGCGCTGAGCAAAACGGCGTCTCTGCGCTACGGTGAAAATCCTCATCAAACCGCAGCCTTCTACAAGCTGCCCCCAAGCGGTGAAACTTCTATCAGCAACGGCACTTTGTTGGAGGGGGGCATAGACATCAGCTTCAATAATCTGCTGGACACTAATGCAGCGTTTGAGCTGGTTAAGGAATTTGCCGAGCCTGCTGCGGTTGTTGTTAAGCACCTTAATCCGTGCGGTTGTGCCATTGATGACGATATCTGCGTGGCATATCGAAAAGCATACGAAGGCGATGTGGTCAGTGCCTTCGGCAGTATTATCGCTTTGAACAGGAAAGTGGACGTCGAATTGGCCCAAACAATTATGGAATCTTACAGCCGATTCGGCAAGGCATTAGGGGCCGGAGGCTTCTTTGCAGAGGTGATTATCGCTCCGGAATTTGATAAGGATGCGGTCGAGATAATCAGAACGCTCAAGGCCTGGGGCGATAGGGTCCGCCTGATGGAAACCGGGCCGATTGACAGAGCTAACATCGACCGCGGTGAGTTTGACGTTCGCTGCGTAATCGGCGGACTGCTCTTACAGAAACGGGACCTGGTTGGCTGGGAGCCGGATGCACTGACATATCCGACAAAGGCCAGGCCTGCTAAAGGCCAGCTTGAGGATTTGAGGGTTGCCTGGCTTGTCGCCAAGCATACAAAGAGCAATACAATCGTCCTGGTCAAAAATAAGAAGGTTTTAGGCGTAGGGGCCGGCCAAATGAATCGCGTTGAGTCAGGTCTGCTCGCTTTTAAGCATGCCGGCGACGAGTCGGACGGTTCTGCGATGGCCTCGGATGCCTTCTTCCCCTTCCCGGACAATATTGAAAACGCCGCCGAGGCAGGCGTTACTTCAATTGTTCAGCCCGGCGGCTCCAAAAAAGACGATGAAGTCATCGCCGCCGCGGACAATCACGGCATCGCAATGGTCTTTACCGGAAAACGACACTTTAAACATTAAGTGGATTATGGAAACCACACAGAGTTGCCTTTAGAGTACCGCGGCTTTTTGGAGTGTTGTGTAGCGCGTATCACGTGAAGATGTGGAAGCCTGTTTTAATTTCGTTAATGTTTGGTTTTTGCCCGGGGCCCGCCGGAGAGTGGTAGCGGGCCCCCGGGCATACCGCCTTTACTCAAAATGTCATTCACCGCCGAGGATGGACACCATCGGCGACTGCAGAAAACGAATTTGTCGGCTCGTTCTATCACGCATTAGAATTGATTCCTGAAGGTTTTGCTTGGCAATGTCGGCCTTCAGTGAGAGAAGCTCATAGTCGTCGGCTATGGCAAGCAGTGATTCCGCCTCGACCAGTTGCTCCTCCAGGCTGGAAAGGGACGCCTCGTCTTGAGTTGCCTGTATCGAACGGTCGGCTAATTCTTTATTGAGAGACTCTATCAGGTTACCACCTACACTGCTGCTGAGCTGTTCTCGCCGTCGTGCAATCTCTATTCTGGCTCTGGCGAGTTTCTCCTTTAGTTCGTCAAGCTGAAGAGACGGAATCTTACCTGCTTGAACTTGTTTCTCTGCCTCAACGACAAGCTTGCTGCTCATTTCGACTATATTCTGGAGTTCCATCGTGATTGAGTCATTCTCAAGCTGTTTCTTTACCCTGTCCTGAATATCAGCTATTCGCCTGGTCGTAGCGTCGATAATGACCTGGTTGGAAGCCTGATTCATCTTAGCAGCCTGAACGTCCTGACGCAGGCGGTAAATATCGGCAAGAATCTTGTCGCGGTCAAGGACCCGGGAGCGCGAAATTTCCCTGAGAGTTTTCTGTTTTTCACGCAAGTCGGTTTCAGCTTGGGTCGCTTCCTGCTCTGCGAGCTGGAGCTGGTTATTGAATCTAAGCTTATAGTCCTCAAAGACTTTAACGAGAGTGCTCTCAAGGCCGCCGACAAGAGCGTCCATAAATTCCTCGGCTGCCGGCTTTACGTCATTGCCGAGCTTAACTGACAGCCAGAAAAGAAGCGTTTGCTCAGCAGAAGAGCTTAGAGATGTTGCTGTGCTTGACGGAGCTCTGAGAGAAGACCTCGACCGGCTTGTAGAAGCTGTGTCTGCCCGCTCCATCTCCATCATCTCATACTCCTTCCTCCCTTCGGGTATTGGCACGCGCCTCTCTAAAGACTCAGGCAGTATGCCGCCGGTTGTGCCGGCCAACGCCTCGATTTTGAAAATATCAGAAACCTTATCCGGCGAAATGTTAAGCACTTCACGGGCAACCTTGCCACCGACGCTGCTGCTGTGTAGCAGATAGTCTATAGTTATATTATCGAGCGGCAAAACAAGCGGGTCGAATGTTATCTTGACTAAACAGCTTGCAACGTGCGTATTTGAAAGTTCCGCTGCCTGTCTCGGCGCGGCCGAGCCAAGACTGGCTGTCGGCTGATTAGCTGATTGCGCCGGAGCTGATGTTAAAAGTAATAAAACTAACAAGACAACGATGTGTTTGGGGGCTTCCATTTCAACTCTCCTTTTGGGGGTTCCCGCCTTGCGGGATCCCAATCTCTTTTGTTGAACTTTCTGTTTTCGATCTCTGATATTCGCTGCCGGGCTACTTGGGCCCATTGATTTTTCGGGAAAAGTTCAATGACGCGGTTGTAAGTCTCAACGGCGGATTCTGTCCGGTTCAGCTCGCGGTACAAACGGTCGGCCTGATAAACGAGGATAAAGGCGGTTTTATCAACCTCTTTCTGGATTTCTTCGAGGGGGTCCGGGATGCCTGCAAGCTGGGCCTCGAGCTCGTCAAGCGAGTATCGTTTTTGCTCCTTTTCAAGAATATCCTTTATTAAATTTAGGGCGGCATCGGTTCTTGCCTGGAGCTGTTCGAGCTGTGTTTCGAGCAAGGCGATTTTCTCCTTCTCCCGCGTCGTTTCAGCGGTCCTGATTGCAAGACTCCAGATGCCGGCAGCGACCAGAACAACAGCGGCTGCAGCGAGTGGTGCAGCTAAATGCACAAAACGCCTGCGATGAGCTCGGCGTCGAACAGCGGCGGAGAGATTAACAGAAACCGGGCTCGGCAAGCCCGCCATACGGTCGGCTTCCTGAAGAAGGTCTTTTATCTTGTCTTCCATCATAATTTCCCCTTTGTGAGCTCAGCCAGGTCCTCTCTGAGATGTTCTCTTGCACGGTTTAGCCTAACCTGCAGCGCGTTTTTCGATATGCCGAGGATTCGGCTGATTTGGTCTGTCGGAAGCTCCTGCAGATACCTTAATACCACAGGCTCGCGATATTTAGCAGGCAAAGCTCGTATAGCTCGACGAACACGGTTGAAAGTCTCACTGTCCACTAAAGTCTTATCCGCCGTGTCGGCCGATATCAAAAAGGCTTTATAGGCTGCCTGTGAAATTCGTCGCCGCTGGAGTATTCGCTTATATCGGTAGCTGCGGCACTTATTCACCGTTATGGTAAAGAGCCAGGTTTTAAGGCTGCATTCGCAGCGAAATCTTTTCAGGCCGAGAAATGCAGCGAGGAAGATGTCTTGCATAACATCTTCGACCTCGCCGGACCAACCGAGCAATCGATTGGCCAGTGCTGCAATATCGGACGAATATCGCTCGACAATCCTGTCAAAAGCAGACTCGTCACCCCGATTGAATTGTTCGACGAGATGCTCGTCATCAATCGTATCGGCCATGACCCACTATATTAGACCATTCAGGCACAGAAAACTTACAAAAAATCGCGGAAAACCGGAAAAATACACGCAACCATATACAGATTATGACACTCAGATATGGTCACCCCTACAGACCGGCGGCTTTTCTGAGTTTGGCTGTCATATCGGTCTTTTCCCACGTAAAGTTTGGCAGATTTCGTCCGAAGTGGCCACCGTAAGAGGTCTTGGCAAAGATTGGACGAGAGAGTTTAAGGTGTCTAATCATCGCCTTCGGGGTCAAGGGGAATAGCTTTCTTATGATTTGGCTTAACTTCTGCTCGCTGATTTTTCCGGTTCCTTCGGTATTGACAAGGATTGATATCGGTTCGGCTACTCCGATAGCGTAGGACAACTGGACTTCGCAGGTCTCGGCCAGACCGGCTGCGACTACGTTTTTGGCTATGTACCTGGCCGTATAGCTCGCTGTCCTATCGACTTTTGTGGGGTCCTTTCCACTAAAGGCACCACCCCCATGGCTGCCTCTGCCCCCGTACGTATCGACAATGATTTTTCTGCCCGTAACACCACAATCGGCCTTTGGTCCTCCCTCCACGAATCTGCCCGTTGGATTAATGTGGTATTTTGTGTCCTTGTCAACGAGCCGCTTCGGCAGAACAGGCAGGATGACTTTTTCCATTATTTGTTTTCGTAACTGCCCATCAGGGACAGACGGGGCATGGTGTGTAGAGACAATGACTGTATCGATGTGTACGGGTTTGTTATCTTGGTATTCGATGGTAACCTGGCTTTTGCCGTCAGGTCGCAGCCAGGGTAGTTTTTTACTCTGCCGCATTTTTTCCAGCCGGGTTGTTAGTGCGTGCGCTAATTGAATCGGCATCGGCATAAGTGCAGGCGTCTCCTTGCAGGCATAGCCGAACATCATTCCCTGGTCGCCCGCCCCCTGCTCTTTGTGCAGGCCCATACCTTCGGTTACACCCTGTGAAATATCGGGGCTTTGCTTTGTGATTGATACCAGAACGGCGCAATTATCGTAATGAAAACCGAGTTCCGGCTTGTCATATCCAATTTCTTTTATTGTTTGCCGAACTATTGTTGGGATGTCAACAATGGCCTTTGTTGTAATCTCGCCGGCTACAACGACCATGTCGGCCTTTACAAGCGTTTCGCAGGCCACTCTGCTCTTTGGGTCCTGTGCGAGCATTGCGTCAAGAATTGCATCGGATATGTGGTCGGCTACCTTATCAGGATGGCCCATCGTTACAGACTCGCTCGTGAAAAGGTAGTGATTGGTATCAAGATGAGGATTGCGGTGAGTTGTTTTTTTTGCCATATCTAATTTGTCCTTTCAACATTTCATAATTCATAGCTCGTAGTTCACAGTCTATTGCTCTGTCAAATGTCGATTGATGTGCTGTCATTCCTGCGAAACCTGTCCTGAGCAGAGTCGAAGGAGCAGGAATCCAGATTGTTAAAAATGGATTCCGCATCAAAGCCTGCCCTGAGCAAAGCCGAATGGGTGCGGAATGACAATAACTCAAATCATGCTTGACAGAGCACTAT
>JBAQFY010000114.1:0-25484 GCA_049287505.1 Sedimentisphaerales bacterium
GTCATGATAGCCTCCTTGCAATGAGTTTTCTGCATTACCATGACAGTTATCGGCAATTACTGTATAGCGCCATTAGTTTTTATAACTGGTATGATGACTGGGTTATTGCTACCTGTCCCTGCCGAAAATTCCGTCCTTGTTTGTTTACAAGGCTTTACGTACAAGTACCAGATTACGATAAACCATCACAAATGTGGGCTTTCCAGGGATTCATAGCGGGGGAGCGTTTCGAACATACGACCTATCAGATCTTTGTGTCGGGGTCTGCGTGGCCGACAATAGATAAGTCTTAGATGTGTAAAGAGTTACGGCGTGCCCCTCTTCCATCTCTTTGCGTTCCGGAAGGGAGGGCAACAGTCGCGGTGTGCCAAGATGGTAGGAAAAAAGCGGGCTCTTGACGCAAGTGCTCAGCTTTTTTGGTGTTTTTTACGGCACGGCATGTCGAACCGGCCGGAATATTGTTGAAATTGAGATGAAATTACGGTATTATGAGGATTGAAGCTTGCAGGAGTATTTCAGCGAAGTGTATATGGGAAATCCCGGTTTATTGTTCTGGAGGTATCAATTTTTTGGGAATTTTCGGCTATTTTCAGTAAAAATACATAGTAAAAGAACGAAGCGGGTTTAAGGCCTGTTTCATAGATTCAAGAATTCTTGTAACAGAATTCGTTATCTTGCATCTATATTGTAGGGGACTGGTTGGTAATAACCAAAATTGTAAAAGGCTGATATGAAACAGGTAACCGGGCAAGGAGCTAAAAACGCACAAACAAACGGAGCTGTTGATGAGAGCCAGTTAATTGCTCACCTACGCAGGGGTTATGCCAGCTTAAAGCAGCAGATACACAGAGTAATCGTTGGCCAGGATAAGGTGATTGACCCGATGCTTTGTTGTATGCTGGCCGGTGGGCACTGTATTATTCAGGGAGTCCCTGGTCTTGCCAAGACGATGATGGTGCATACGATATCAGATGCGATGAGGCTGACATTCAACCGAATTCAATTCACGCCTGATTTGATGCCTTCGGATATAACCGGCGCCGATATTATTCAGAGAGACCCGCAATCCAAGAAAAGGCGATATGAGTTTGTAAAAGGTCCCATTTTTGCAAACGTGGTTTTAGCCGATGAGATAAATCGCACGCCTCCAAAGACACAGGCGGCGCTTCTGCAGGCGATGCAGGAGCGCGAAGTTACGGTTGCCGGCAGGACATACAAGCTTGAGGAGCCGTTTTTCGTTCTCGCTACCCAGAACCCTATCGAGCAGGAAGGGACATATCCTTTGCCGGAGGCTGCTCTAGACAGGTTTATGTTTATGATTTATATCGGCTACCCCACGGCAAGGGAAGAACACCTGATAGTTAAACAAACCACGACGAGCAAGAAGATAACCGTCCAGCAAGTACTTGATAGGAATGATATGGTGCTGTTTCAGGAGATTGTTCGAATGGCCCCTGTGAGTGATATGGTGATAGCGTATTGCATCAGGCTGGCCCGCGCGACCAGGCCGGACGATATGCTTGCCACGCCGATGGTTAAGAAATATCTCAAGTGGGGAGCCAGCCCGAGGGCGGGACAGTATATGACGCTCGGCGCAAAGGCAATAGCACTGATAAACGGTCGAGTTACGCCGAGCTTTGAAGATGTGAGAGTTGTCAGTAAACTTGTGCTCAGGCATCGTATTATTCCCAACTTCAATGCCGAAGCCGACGGTATCAGCATCGAAGGGATTCTTGACGACTTGGTTGAGAATGTACATTTGCCCAAATAGCCTGAACCGCGACGTACTGAAAAAAGAATTCAGTTGGGAGTTTATTTGCAGGGGCAAGACGGTGAAGCACAATCGTAAATATCTTGACCCGATATTTTTGAGCAAGCTGGCCAATATGGACCTGGTTGCCCGCTGTGCAGTGGAAGGCTTCTTTTCGGGTCTGCACCCAAGTCCGTTTCATGGTTTCAGTGTTGAATACAGTGACCACAGAGAATATCATCTCGGCGATGAGCTGAAATTCGTCGATTGGAAGGTTTTCGGCCGCAGCGACAAACTTTATATAAAACAGTTCCAGCAGGAAACGAATACAACGGCCTACATACTGCTGGACACCAGTAAAAGTATGTCTTTTGCCGGTGACGGCCGGGTCAGAAAGATTGACTATGGCTCTTTCCTTGCGGCGGCTTTGAGCTACCTGATGCTCAGTCAAAGCGACAGCACATCTCTCGTATTGTTTGCTGAGAAGGTGATAAAGCATATTCCGCCAAGGTCAAAACGCACGCATCTAAACACGATACTGGCGGCCCTGCAATATAGCAGGCCCGAAGGCCGGACCAACCTTGCCGGTGTCCTTCATACAATCGCCGAGACCACAAAACGCCGCGGACTTATCATTCTGATTTCCGATTTGCTCGACGACGAGGGAGATATTTATAAAGGCCTGGCCCATTTGAAATTTCTTAAGCATGATGTGATTGTTTTTCACACGATGGACCATCAAGAGCTTAATCTTGATTATGAAGGACTGATTCAATTTGAAGATTTGGAATCGAAAGCTAAGGTACGTGCCTTCCCGCAGTCTTTGCGAGAGGATTATCGCGGACGGGTAGCAGAGTTTCTGGATGACTTAGAAAAAACCACCGGCAAAAGTAACATCGATTATTGTCTTCTTGATACTTCCGAGCCTCTCGATAGGGCTTTGATAGCGTACTTAGCCAAGCGAAAGAGGATGATATGAGCTTTATACAGTGGATATTTTTGTTCGGCGGGCTCGCAGTAGCCGGTCCGGTGATTGCTCATCTGCTGGCTAAGCCGCGATTCAGACGATTACCTTTCACAATGCTTCGGTTTTTATATACCGGTCAGATTGAGAGCCGGTCCCGGAAAAAGCTGCGCGACCTGCTGATATTGTTGCTTCGCTGCGCAATAATTGTTTTGATTGCCATGCTTTTTGCCCGGCCGATGCTACACACTAAACGAAAACCGCAGCAGACCAGGTCCGTTTATTGCCTTGGCCTGGATAATTCGATGTCAATGGCATATACCGATGGGACGGACAGTTATTTCGACAAGCTGATAGATTCAGCGATTGATTATATTCGCTCCGCAAAGACCGATGCTCTGTTCAATATTTGTGCTCTGGCCTCGGGAGATTGGTCACAGGGCCTGAGTAAGGAACAGGCACTGGCCGAGGTCAAGGCCTTGAAAATTGAAACCGGCAGCGCAAATGTCAACGACTTTATTTCGAGTCTGAATCGAGTCAGTCGTACAAAGCATTTGGATGATGAGGTTTCGGTTCTGGTACTAAGTGATTTTACGCCCAATATACTGAAGCAGTTTGTCGAGACCGAGAAACCTGCCGTTGTTGACAAAATGGATTATAGGCTGATTATCTCACCTGAGCCCCTCAACAATGCTGCGATAATAGACGCCCACGTTATCGACATTATCGACGATAAGTTAACCGCAAATGTTACCGTAGCCAATTACGGACGAGTTGAGCAAAATCGCCGGTTAACGGCCAGGACGGGCGAAAATAAATCGGCTCCGGTAGATATAAACCTGTTTGCACAACAGCACAGAACCTTTCAGATACAAGTAAGGGTTGATACTGCCGGGCCGGAGCGGTTTTTCCTGCCTGTAGAATTGAGCCTTTCAGCGGGCGACGGCCTTAAAGAGGACGATACGTTTTATATGGCGGTTTCCAGTCCAGGCCATAAAAATGTTAATGTTCTTCTGGCCGGCAACGGCGCACATGAGATGTTTTTGCTGAAAACGGTAATGGACACCATCTCACGAAAGAGTTCATACGATACTTTACAAATCAAGCAGATTTTAATTGATGATTTTGCTCTTTCGGATTTGAAATGGGCCGATGTAGTCATCTGTTCGGCGGTAGCGGAACGGCTGGCTTATTTTGCCTCGAACATAGAAGGTTTCATCAAAGCCGGAGGCAGATTCATTTGCTTTGTAAAGGAGACGGCTGCAACTGAGGCGGCAAGGCAGTTGTGGCAGCGGGATGTTCTTGCGGCACTGCCGGGGAAATGTATTCACGAACGAACATATATGCAGCCGAATCCGTGTGACAGCAGGGCTTTTGAAGTAGATAAGATTGCTGCAAGATCTCTGTCAAATTACAGGATCGACAAGATTCTCTTAAAGGGCTACCTGGAATGTCAACAGCACCCTGACAGCAAGTGTTTGTGGCAATTCCAGAATGGTCTTGGCTTTGTTTATCTTAAACGTCTTGGTATTGGCGTCTCTATCCTTGTCAATACCAGCGTTGATGATTCACTTGGCTCACTGACTAAGTCAAATGCATCGGTTGCTTTTTGTCGGTATTTATTGGGAAAAGATAGCCAGATTGGCGAGTATTGTTTTGCGCGTAATGAGCAGGTAATGTTGCCGTTTTCCGAGAAACAAACCTCGTTTGCCGCGCAAAAACAATCTTGGGTTCAGACTTGTAATGGTACAAAACGCCGTGCAGCCGTAGCGGATTCTTTTTTACTGATATCTGCTCCCGGAGGCACCGGATGGATAAAAACATTAAGCAAGCCGACAATGTGGGCTGGAATAAATCTGCCGGAGGGCGAGACTGATATGACTAAACCGGTAGCTTCGGAACTGGCTGATATTATGAACAGGGCATTCCCGACCGGCACAGAAAGAACGGTATCTGCGGCGGAAGTTCTCAACAACAGGAAACGTACACCAATTTGGAAATATTTTGCCTGGATGATAATTCTTCTGCTGTTAGCGGAACCGGCTGTCGCAAACAGGCTGAAGCGATAGATAAGGCTTAAATATGGCCGACAACGTAGAAGAAAAACTCGATGCTCTTGTTGCCAGAGTCACGAAGGTCAGAAGATGGCTGGTAGCGATTGCTGTTCTCAAGGTAGCGGCGTTGTGTCTGATTTTTGTCTCGGTGTACGTCGGCGTTTATGCCTGGCTTGACCATCGGAAGAACTTTGACGAAATTGGCAGAATTATAGCGTTTATTTTACTGCTTACAGGGCTTGTTCTTTTATTATACAGATTGACAAAATGTTTGCTTGTCCACGTATCCTGCAGTGGAGCAGCAAATTATATCGAAAACATAAAAAGTTTCGACCAGCAGCTTGTCACAGCCATCGAATACTATGAGAACAAACAGGATTATCCATATTCCAGGGTCCTCGCCGAACAGCTTGTCCTGAACGTGGATAAAGACAGTGAAGCATTCAAGTTTGACTCGACAGTTGAAAAGTGGAAGGGATATGCTCTCTCAGCGGTTATTCTGTTTGGCCTTGCCGCTGCCTGGTTTTATGTCCATGATAACTATGTTTACTTTTCTAAATACTTTGCCCGGTTAACACGTCCCCTGGCTTCTGTTGAGCCGTTGTCGCCGACGAGTCTGGAGTCGATAACCGGGGACATCATTACGGAACCTGATTCGGAAGTAACATTTGCAGCCGGGGTGAAAGGCCGCGTGCCGGAATTTGGAAAATTGGTGCTGGTTGCACTTGAACCTGAGACTAAAGATAACAGCCGGCAGACCGAGCGCGAAGAGATGCTGGTACAACCGGGCTTTGATGAGGAAAAAACGGCAAGATTTGAAACCTCTAAATCTTTCTCACAAACAGGCCGATTCAAATATCGATTTGAAACCGGCTCAGCTTCCACAGATTGGAATAAATTAACCGTTTGTGAACCACCCGGGATAGAGAGTATGATGGCCGACGTTGCACTGCCAAAAAGGCCGCCGAGAAGAAAGTGGGTCAGGCCTTATACCGAGCAGGTTCAGAACAATACTCTGGAAGTAATTCAACGGAGCGATGTTACGCTGAACGTGCAGACCACTGATAAGCTCAAAAAGGTCGTGGTAACAGGTTTAGATGGAAAGCAGCTCACTAAGCTATTAAATGGGGCACAACAGTTCAGCTATAGTTTTAATGCCGATACAAGTGGCTCTATAAAATTTCATCTTGTGAATGAGCAGGGTCTGGCAAACAATGACGTACCAGATTTGGAGGTGAGAGTAAAAACCGATGAACCTCCCAAATTCAAGCTGGTTTCGCCTGAGGGTGATTATCTGGCCACAGACGTTGCGAGCGTGCCGATTATATTCGAGGTAACTGACGATTTCGGTCTGGATTCCGTAAATATGTACCTGGAAATACCCGGCCAACAGCCGGAAGAATTGGGTATTCCGGTTGAAGAAGGGGCAAGGAGTAAGATATTTACGCACATAATTGAATTGGAAAGGTACAGTCTGAATGTGGGCGACAGCGTCCTGTTCTATGCCCAGGCGAGAGATATCGATACCGGCTCAGCGATTGAAAAACGAACTTCAAGAAGCGACATGTATTTTATCGAGATCAGACCATATCGCCAGAATTGGCGCCCAAGGCCAGGAGGCGGTCCGTCACAGGGAGGAGCCTCACCCCCTGTGGAACTCTTAAATATTCTCGAATATACGAGAGCAATACTTAAAAAAACCTGGGACATTGCCGGCAAATCAAATCCGACCGAACAGGACTGGTCCAGACTGGAATTCATAAACAATGATGTTCAGTATTGTGCCGAACAATTAGCGCTTATACGTGAAGACTCAGAGTATGGATTTAACGAGACTCAAAAAGCTGTACTCAATGCGGTCCTCGGATATTATGAACAGGCAGGCAGATATTTGGCCGAGCATAATGCGACTTCAGCCATAGTGCCCGAAAAGAACGCTTATCGTGTTTTGCGCAAGTTCATCCTTGAACTGGACCTGGAGTTGAACCCACCTGAAAGCGGCAAGGGTCAGCAGGCGCAACAGCCCGACAGTGTTAAACTTCAGGAAATGCAGGAATTTTCGCAGGAAGATAAAGAGCGCATCGAGGCTGAGTTGAAAAAATTGCAGCAAAAGTTAAAGAAGCTGACCAGGGAGCAAAAGACTTTGAAAAGGACTTTTGAGAACTTTCTCGAACAGCAGGAGCGGGAGAAAAAGATTGCACAACAAACGAATGATTCCAAACCATCAAGCCCCGGCGATGAAAATCAGGCTCAAAGCAGAGGTCCCGATAAGCAGCAAAGCCAAGACCGTGCCGGTCAAAAAGGAGAAAGTACTTCAGGCAGTGCCGGTTCCGAAAGTCAGAGCGCTTCTAAAAGTCAAAGTACTGGTAAAGGCAAAGCTGCTTCGGATAGTCCCAGCGCCGGCAATAAGCAGGATTCTGCCGAAAGCCAAAGCGGTTCTCAGAGCCAAAGTTCTGGAAAAGATAAAAGTTCTTCAGGCAGTCCCGGCGCCGGCAATAAGCAGGATTCTGCCGAAAGCCAAAGCGGTTCTCAGGGCCAAAGTTCTGAAAAAGATAAAAATTCTTCAGGCAGTCCCAGCGCCGGCGATAAGCAGAATTCTGCTGAAAGCCAGGGCGGTTCTAAAGGACAAAGTGTCGGGAAAGACAAAAGTGCTTCGGATGGTCACGGCCCAGGCAGCGGCAAAAGTGCTGGCGAAGAACAGATAGATGCGCAAAAGCAGGGTAGTGCTAAACCCGGTGCCGCTGGTGCTCAAGCCAGGCTAAGAATGCTCCAGGCCAAACAGCGCGCACTGCAGGAGCAGGTTTCGCAATTGAAGCGGGATTTGCAACGATTGCCTGAAATTTCAGAAGGTGGCCAAAATAAAGGACGAGCTGGAGCACAAAAGCACCTTGACGAGGCTCTTGATAAAATGAATGACTTTCAAGACAGGCTGACCGAGGCACGCTATAAAGCGGATATAGACCGGAGAAAATCAAATGAAGCTGTTGAACTATTGGAATTAGCCGAGCGCCAGTTGGGCCTTGCTCAAGAGACACTTGATGATGAGCTTGCACTCAGCGAAGAACAAAGAATCGCACAAAAGGCTCAGGAAATGGCTGAGCAGCTCTCTGATGATGCAGACGCTCTCAATGAGTCTGTCACACCCATAGAGCGTGAAGAAATGTTAGCAAGGCTTGAAGCGGCAAAGCGTCTGCTTGAGAGGATGCCGGAACCCCAGTGGGCTACTATAAGAAATAAAGGCAAGGGCACTTCATCATCAGCGACCCAGGTTTTTACCAGAAACCCGAATCTGGCTCCTGCAGAAGCAGCAAGGCAAATGGCCCGACAATTCTGGTCTATTGCTGTAAATGCTAAAAAATACCGGCAGCAGTTGATTGAGGACGAACCGTCTGATGTGAAGTTTTACGGACAGGAAAACGAGTTTTTTGAAAACGCGGCCAAATTCGAGCATGAAGCGGTGAAAAAATGATATTCGTAAACTATCCGGGACATCTTATTGCATGTTTGCTTTTGATAGTCTTCGGTGTGCTTGTTATTTTTGCCTTTCGTTCAGGTGAACTGCAAAAAGCAAAACTAAAGCCGTACAGGCTGCCGCTGATTCTGCTGCAATATATTTCGATTTTCATATTGTTGTTGATATTGTGGGACCCGTCACGACCTAAGATTAGCGAGGTGGTGACGAAGAATTCGGTGCTGGCCTTATTCGATACCAGTGAAAGTATGTCAATTGTTGAAGATGGGCAAATAACGCGGCTGGATAAAGCAATTAACATATTTGAAGAAAAATTTCATCCTTTAAATCCGGATGGGCCCGATTATAAAATTTTTGGATTCGACCACCGCTCTTACCAAAGCGGCTTATTGGATTTTCTGCGACGCTGGGGCCCACAGACAAATATGCACAGTATCTTTACAATGCTGCGCAAATATGACATCGCCGATGGTGCTGATTTTCCAGAAAATACGCAGACTGATGACTACCAAGCACCTGACAGCATTAACGAAAATCAGACAGCTCAAAAAAACAAGATTACAGGAGCTGTTATTTTCACGGACGGCCAGGCCGACGACAAGAATATTGATTCATATTTACCCATTCAAGGCGAGGATTTTCAGGTTTTTCTTATCGGCATTGGTTCTCGCAAGCCTCAATCTGACATAGCAATAAAATCAATAAGTGCACCGTCACGAATAGCGATTGATACGGCCTATAAAGTGCAGGTTCTTGTCGCTGTTAAGAATGTGCAAAATCAGCCCGTAACAATCGAGCTGCTCAAAGACGATTATGTGATAGATTCAAGGCAGCTTCCCACCGATACGTTTGAGCAAAAGGGCCAAAGGCTATCTTCTTCACCTGTGGGTACTATCGATGTAACGCTCGACTTCACGGTAGGCGCCGAACGACTTGGCAGCTACATTCTTTCGGCTCGGGCAAAAGCCATCGAACAGGAAGTAAATCCGGCAAACAACATTCGCAGCACAATGGTAGAGGTGGTTGAAGAGACCAGACTCAAAGTTCTTTTCTACTCACAGCAGGCAAGTTTCAATATCGGCAAAGTTCGGCAGGCTTTGGCCAGAGACAATAAGATTCAATTGGATTTAGCATTGGATGTCGTCAGAGCGCCCGCCTTATCTGAAGAAGCACACAAAAGGTCTGCCTATGTCAAACTGCCCGACGACCGGGACGGTTTTAATAAGTATGACATTATCATTCTTGGCTCATGCAACCTGGACAGCTTGACCGGGACGCAGCTCGACAGTCTGTATAGTTTCGTGGTTGATAGAGGCGGCGGACTCATCTTGCTTCCGGGCAAAGACGAATCCGGACCTGCCGCCTGGATGAACAGAAAAGCAAAAGCCCTTGTCCCTGTAATACTTGACGCCGACGAAGCGATAATGAAACAATATAGCTCAGGAAAGATAGAGCTTACACTTGAGGGAATCGACAGCAAAATCATTAGCCCTGAAGTGCTCAAAGAATACGATGAGCCGATTTCGGCATATTATCAAATCGTTAATACCAAGCCCGCCGCCACCACGCTGGCCTGTGTAGAAGACACGCCGATAATTTCCATTCATCGGGTCGGCCGTGGCAGGGTTTGCTTTCTTAATGCCTCCAAGCTCTTCCTATGGTACCGCGAAGACCTCCAGGGTGGACTACTATACAAACTTATGGCCGGATTAACCGCCTATGTGGGAAGGATAACAAATCTTGAAGCGGGCGTCAGGTTATTTGCAGAACGCTCGACCGACCAGACAAACAAAGTAAAGTTTAATGCCTATGTTTGCGACAAGTCGTTTGTACCAGTTACCGGTGCTAACGTGCTGCTTAGCATTGCAGAGGAAGTTTCGAGTATGAACGAGCTGGGAGGTGGATATTACGTTACAGAAATTGAGGATACTAAAGACCGGACGATTGTGGCAACGGCCCAGGCCGAAATTAATGGCATCTTCCTTGGCGAAAAAACCATTGCCGTGAATCTGCCGCCGGTTCAAACCGAAATGGCTAATGTCGAGTTAGACGAAAAATTTCTCCGGACACTTGCAGAAAGGCTCAATGCCGAATATCTCTATGCCGACGATGTTGACGAAAACGTTGCGCATATATTTGAGTCCCAAACCCGGGAATACAGTTCACGTCGAATGACAAGTATCTGGCCAAATTGGCTGCTGCTGTTGGTTCTGTGTACACTTCTTAGTGTTAGCTGGTTTTTTAGGCGGGCTATTGGCCTTGTTTGAAAAGTGGAACTGATATGAAAAGGATAATTATTATAATCCTGTTAACAATTGCAAGTTGCTTCGCAGTTGCCGGGGCAACCGGTGTTGAACGCAAGTCCAAACCTGCAGAGACTAAAAATACCTATGCGTTGATTATTAGTGGAATAAATAAAGACCCAAAAGAGCGCCTCGCCAAGGACAAAGCAGTGACAAACCTTCGCAGTTTCTTCCTTAATAATGCCAAGCTCAAACCTGCCCGGCTAAGCGTCTTGGTCGCTGATAGCTCATTCGTCGGCAAAGGCTCAAAAATATCGAATGGCGAAAATTTAAAAAAGACGATAAAAAGCCTTGCAGACACTGTTCAACCTGAAGACCGATTCATATTTTATTATGTAGGCCAGGCAAATATAGCCACCGGCAAGCTGCGTCTTAATCTGCCGGGCCCGGACATTACGCATGAGCAGTTGGCCGGGTGGATAAACCAAATAAGAGCCTCTTCAATGTTGCTCGTGCTGGACTGCCCGGGTGCGGGGCTGGCAGTTAAAGCTTTGACAGGACAAGGTCGAATTGTCATCGGCGCCTGCACAGCTGAACAGCATTACAGCACACGATTCAGTGAGTATTTCGTCCCCTCGCTGCTCGATAGCAAAAGCGATACGGATAGGGACGGAAAGGTATCACTATTGGAAGCTTTTACTTTTGCTTCGAAGCAACTGGATGATTGGTACTTCAGGCAGCTGTTTCTCAAAACCGAGACTCCTGTATTGGAAGATAACGCAGATGGATTCCCGAGCCGGCAGCCATGGAGATATAAGCAGGGTCAGACGGACGGACGGGAAGCCTCGAAGTTCTTTCTCTCGGAAGAATAATGAAAGGTGGCTCAACTATGGACCAGGATCATGGTCATATAAATAGAAGGCAATTTCTGAAGACGGCGGGCGGAACAATTGTCGGTGCCGCATTGGCCGCAGGTGGCTCTGCTTTAATCGCTGAACAAACATATCCTCCGGAATATCCGGACGACCTTGACCGCTACGATTTTGTGATGCCAAGAGTAAAATTCGCCCACGAGGAAAGAGAAGTCGATAGATGGAACGTCAGACCGGGTGGTGATGCAAATCTATTAAGAGAGTTGAGTTCTATAATCCGCTGCAAAATAAAACCGATAAGAGGAGCGTTAGATTGGCAGCCGCAATGGGCAATGGAAGGCCAGCTAAATGCCGTTGTTTCCTTCGATAGCCTTGAAGAGATAAAGAAATACCCGTTTCTTTTTATGACGGGAGAAAATAATTACACGTTTGAAAGTAAACAGAAGGAAAATTTAAAAGAATACATTAACCGCGGGGCGTTCCTGCTAATGGATGACTGTGTCGTTGGCTCGGGCGGTGATTTCTTCTATCAAAGCTCCTATGAGCTGTTGGAAGAAGTTTTCGGAAGAGGGTCCGTAAAACGAATTCCGCACGAGCATGAAGTATTTCACAATATATACGACCTTGGCGATAGCGGTCTGCCATATATGCAGCGTCAGAATCGTATATTTTTACCCGGCATGAGAGGTCCCAGGCAAATAGGTTTGCCGTATATGCATGGCCAGAATCACGGTGCCAGGGGAGTTTTTATTGGTGAGCGCCTCGCTGTCTTTCTCAGTTCGACTGATATTCACTGTGGCTGGTGTGACAGTCACGGCTATGAATTCGGCAGGTACAATTATGAAAAAGCCATTCAAATGGGGATTAATATTATTATGTATGCTATTACACACTGATCTGGTTTCAGACTGATATTTCTGAGATTCTGAATATCTTGTTCTCATGTTCAAAGACATCATCTGCTGTTAGGACTCGGAAATATATCCGATAAAAGGAGTATAGAACAACTGTAGAAAGCATAATCCAATTATATGGTGACAT
Source organism: Sedimentisphaerales bacterium (assembly GCA_049287505.1). Classification (GTDB taxonomy): domain Bacteria; phylum Planctomycetota; class Phycisphaerae; order Sedimentisphaerales; family Anaerobacaceae; genus NIOZ-UU13. The sequence continues at coordinate 12,397 of JBAQFY010000114.1, forward strand.
GAGGTGAAACTTAGTTAGCTGGAATAATTTTGCCTCATTCTTATCGAAGGCCTGCATAATTAAGGTCCATCCGCCTTCTTAAGTCTTAGAATCTCCTGTGCTATTCTTTCCCGAGCAGTGAGGAATTCATTAGGGACTTTCGAGAAATTCCACCAGTCCGGAGAGATGGTATCTGCGATTTTCTTTACGTTTTTTTTGTCCGTAATTCTTTCGAGAATCATAGAATACTCGTAGTCTTCCATACCGTTTCTGAGGTTTTTCATGCGCATGCTGATTACAGGGCCGTCGATGCCGCAGGGCAGGCCGGGATAAAACAGGAAACCACCTCCATTGTAATGCCTGGGATGTGCAAAGGCCGGATTCGACCAGGGGTCGATAACCGTAGTAACAGCACTCCAGTAGAGCAGCCCGGTAATATCATACTGCGGCGAATCTCTCGGCCGGGATAATTGTTTCGGTGGGATTAAAGGCAGAATCGCACCGGGTGACATGACTTCATCTATAGAGCCAAGTAACAAAACCTATACCGATGCCGCCAAGGGTAAAAGTGCTGGGAGTGGAGGATTGCGCTGGGTTTGGCAATTCTCTTCTCTTGGTGCTCTGGTCGTATTTTAATCTTGCCTGCAAGCTGTAACCAAGGTGTAAAAGGCTGACATTTGGATAGCTTTCTGGTATCCTGTCTTCAAGTAGTTTGCACTCGTTGTATAGAATAAGTAATTAAGAATAAAAGTCAGCGATGTGGGGAAATGACAAGGAAATTCACACTAAAATCAAGAACCGCAGCTGATGAGATAAACTTCTCAACGAACAACTATTTTCGAGCTCCTATTTAGCCACGGATATAATTTTTGGTAGGCACAACCCTATGTGATATAAGATATAATCTAAGTTCTCTTGGCAGCAAACTCAACGAATACAAAGCCACAATCAATGTTCTCGAAAACCGGTTTTGGAAGCTGTTGTTTGTATTCCATATATTGTTTGGTGCTGGTAATCAGGATCGCGTGTTCTTTGCCCAAATCCTTCGTGATCAACTCTCGTAACTGTTCGATATCAAGCAGGCGATGTTTCGACGAGTCGTCGTATCCGAGCCCATACGTGAGCTCTCCGGCATTGTTGAGGAGCAAAACATCACTTCGCTTGTAACTCCAACAAACTGCTGGAGTCAAGTAGTTGTCGGAAACGAGAATAGTATTTTGACTAATTCTATTCTTATATCGACTTAAGAAATCGATTGGGGCCTTTTTCTCTATCAATTTGTCCGGAACGACAAATTGTGCACTAAATATAAGCATAATAGGTGCCATACAGGAAAAAAAGAATTTTCTCGCGTGATTTGTCGAGATACCGGCTTGGATGAGGAAAACAGCATATGCCAAAAGCCCAGCTGAGATGAACAGCAACTTCCAAATCTCATGCGGACGGTAGATCTTTGTTTTAGATATGATGGTCTGAGTCAATACCAATGCAATAGATAAGGTTATTATTAATATCACACCTATTTTGTCAGAACAGTTAAATCTTTCGGCTGTCACGGTTTTCCATTCCTGACGCAGGCCGACCGTAAAAAGCACTATCAAGGGCGGAAAGCATGGTAATATATAGGTTTCCAATTTACCACGACAGATGGAAAAAAACAGAAATGGAAACAGAAACCAGCAGATAGAAAAACGCAGGAGGGGATCATTAGATAAATTTTTCCGGAGCCTGTATATTACACCACTGATTTGAGTTGTCCATGGCAGCGTCCCTCCCAGAATAACAGGGATATAGAACCAGAAGGGATATGGATGCTGTCCTCCATTGGGTGATATGAAGCGGTTAATATGCTCTACCCAAAAGAAATAATGCCAGAAATCGGGCTCCTTAAGATGAATCATGATACCCCAAGGAAGGGCTGTGAGAACAGCAGCGATTACCGGCAACCAAAAAAAACGAAGTAATTCTTTCAATTGATGTTGCCAGATTGCAAAGGGAACAATTACGATTGTAGGTATCACAAATGCCAGGAAGCCCTTGGCCAAAAAAGCAAAACCACATGCGATACCTGCACTGACGAGAAAGATAGTTCTTTTTAGTGGACGGGTCTCAATAAAAGCAAAGAAACTCGCAATTATCGAGGCTGCGATGAACATAGAAAATATACTATCCAGAACGCAGAATGTCCCTACACAAAAGACTTCAAGGCATGTAAGAAAGACAAAAGCTGCCATAATCGCAGCTGTGGTGTCACTTGTAAATCGACAAACAAGAAGAAATAGCATTAGCGCCGACAGCCCTACAGACAAGGCGGAAGGCAGACGTATTGCAAAAGCATTTGCGCCCATCAGCTTAATACTCAACGCGTGGAGCCAATGACCAAGGATAGGTTTTTCGAAATACCGCAGACCATTAAGATGTGGGACGACCCAACCTCCTGTTTCCAGCATTTCCCTCGAGATCTCAGCATATCGGGATTCATCGGGAATAACCATTGGCCGTACACCAAGTGGTAAGACATACACCAGCAGAAAAAACCCTATTAATAGAAGGCCAGACTTTCTCATAGATCAGATTCCGTTTGTGCCCACATAACGTGCTGGTTGTGCCTGGCAGGCGATCCATCCATCACGGCCAAGGATTTCTTTTTTTATGATGGCAGCCGATTTGGTTTCATTATATTCTCGGAGTAAGACTCCGAGGGGAACGAGCGAAACATCACTTGATATACACGTTTTTATGAATTGCTCAAACATCTCCACATAGGCAATTCCCTCAACCTCCGCATGAATTGTCAGCACATTGAGCTTTAAAGGGTCAAGTAGAGAAAGAATGTAGTCATTATAGTTAATATTCGTCACGTTGTTGCGGCCAATCACTTCATCATACGTTGGAAGGGTAACGGGAATTTGTGGCTGGAGAAGTTCCTCGCCGCTTACCAATGGACGGAATATGCTTTCACCACGGCAGTCACTGTTGTACTCAAAAGGAAAACGACTTTTTGCCAATAGCACATTGTCATTGCACTTCCATCCTGGAACCGCCGAGCATCTCGGAGGGTGGCCCAGAATGTGAGTGAGCATCTCGATACCCTGATTCAACGAGCGGTAAACAGCAGCAGCATCCATCTTGTCGATATTTGCCTGCCATGTGTAGTGGTCCCAAGCATGAAGTCCTATCTCATGTCCCGCATCAGCGGTTGCGCGTATAATTCCCTCAAGCCTTTTACCGATCAGCGGCCCGGGACATAATGTTCCTTTGAGCAAAATGTCCCAGCCATAGAGGCTGGAAGCTTTCGTTCTCAACATTTTCCAGAAAAAGGTTGGACGAAGTAACCGCCAAAGATGACGACCCATATTGTCCGGTCCAACCGAAAAAAAGAATGAAGCCTTTACGGAGTATTTCTTCAGGAGTCTGCATATATTTGGAACACCCAACCGTGTTCCTCTGAAGGTATCAACATCAACACGTAAACCAATTCTCATGTGACACTCGATCGCTTTGGCCTTTTATGTGCTAAAGAAGACGCCGAAATTATTGGAACTGTTTTATTCACCATCGATTTTACTCCGGCTTTGTCCCTTTCATAGGTTTGAATATCTGAATCGGAAGTACTTTCCATAATTCCTTCGCTGACTGCCTCTCGCAGGAAAAAATCGAGGGTTTGTTCGACGGATTGTTCCATACCTATTTGTGGTGACCATTCAAGGAATTTTTTTGCGTTCTTAATACTGGGTCTGCGATGTTGAACATCCTGATAACCGGTGCCATAGTAAGATCCACTTTCTATTTCGCGAAATCCGGCAAATGGAGGGAACTTTGGTCGTAAAGGATGCCCTTCAAATTTGTTAAGTACCATCTCACTCAATCCCCTGATACTCATCTCATTGTCGGGATTACCGATGTTAAAGATACGTCCATTGCAGATACCGTTTTTGTCCTCAATGATTCTAAAGAGAGCCTCAATGCCGTCAGAAACATCGGTGAAACAGCGTTTTTGATATCCACCATCAATCAAAAGAATTGGTGTTCCTTCTACAAGATTAAGAATCAATTGTGTTATTGCACGAGAGCTGCCGATTCGTGCAGAAGTCAGGCTGTCGAGCTTGGGCCCGATCCAGTTGAACGGCCGGAATAGAGTGAACCTGAGTCCTTCTTTCTGCCCATAGGCCCAAATAACCCTATCAAGAAGTTGTTTGCAGCATGAGTATATCCATCGCTGCATTCGTATCGGCCCGAGAATCAGCCTGGAGTTGTCTTCGTCGAACTCGTCTTCATCACACATGCCATACACTTCCGAGGTGGACGGGAAGATGATCCGCTTTTTGTATTTGACACAGTAGCGTACGACACGCAGGTTTTCTTCAAAGTCCAGTTCAAAGACGCGCAGTGGATTGCGTATGTATTCAATTGGCGTGGCAATTGCAATGAGCGGCAGGACAATGTCACATTTCTTGATGTGATATTCGATCCATTCACCGTGAATGGAAATATCCCCTTCCTCAAAGTGGAAATTCGGTTTGCCGGTCAGGTGCTGAATGTAGTTTGATCGCAAGTCCATGCCATGGACCTCATACTTGCCGCTTTCGAGGAGTCGCTGGCTCAGGGCATTACCAATGAAGCCGTTGACACCAAGAATCAGAACACTCTTTTTCCTCATGGCCCGGATACGAGTGCCGGCGTGGGGCCCGAATTTCATACCTTCGGAGAGATTCAGTTCCCTGGCGAGTTGCGTGCCGGTTATAAATACACCGTCGGGGGATTGACCGGAAGCGACACGGATCGATCCATTGCCGCATGCAATAATCAGGGGGTCGGTTGATACGACGGTTCCCGGCGTGGTATTCCGGCCCTCGGTTGGCACTTCGGTCACCGACCAGAACAAACACTGCCTGTCGCCGATAAAACTGAATGCACCGGGGTAGGGTTGCGTTACGGCACGGACCAAATTACGGATCTCCTTTGACGACATTGACCAATCGATTTCACCGTCCTTGGGATGACGTCCGCCGTAATATGTGGCCTGTGAATGGTCTTGGGGTCTTCGCGGAGCGGTTCCAGCCTTGACTTGGGGAAGTATCTCGTCGAGCATATCGGCGGATACTCTGGCGAGTTTCTCATGCAACGTCTTTGCTGTATCATCATCCGAAATCGCAACCTTCTTTTGACCTACAATGTCGCCATTGTCCGGCTTGGGGGTCATGTAATGCAGGGTAACACCCGTTTTCTTCTCTCCGTTAACCAGCACCCAGTTGACAGGACACCGTCCTCGGTATTTGGGAAGCAGTGACCCATGCAAGTTCAGGCATCCATATGATGGAATATCCAGGATAGCAGGCTTCACCATTTTGCGGTAATAGAACGAAAAGATAATATCGGGATTCATATTCTTGATTCTTTGAATCCACAGAGGATGGTTTATGTCATCCGGTGCGAAGACAGGGATGTTTTTCGATGTGGCCAATTCCGCCGCAGAATCGAAACAGATTTTCTCTTTCGGATCGACCTTATGAGTAAAAACGGCGGTAACCTGGAAGCCGTTTCGTAACAGGCTTTCAATGCCTCTACAGCCAATATTATGATAAGCTAAAACAATTGTTTTCATGTCGTCACCTTAACACTATATTCCGTTTGAATATGCTCTTCCTTATTATTTCTGCCGACAACTTGCTGCACAAAATAACGTGGACGCCTTCTGACGTCGTAATAGATTCGCCCGAGATATTCCCCAAGTAAACCCATCCCGATAAACTGTGCGCCTATGAAAATGAAGAGAATTGCAAAGAGAGTAAAAACTCCTTGTGCTGCCCACGTAGCGCCATATATCAATCTCATAACAAAAAGGAATACCCCGAATCCAATACCTATAACTGATATGAACGTACCTATGATGCTCAACAGTCGTAGTGGAAATGTTGTCATGCTGGTTAGCAGATCAAATTGCAGATTAATGAGCTTCCACAAACTATACTTGGATTGGCCGTCAGACCGTTTGTCATGCTGCACTTCAATTTCGGTTGCATGCCGGGTAAAACTGTTGGCCAGGACAGGGATAAAAGTACTCCTCTCGTCACAGGCAAGCATGGCATCCACAATGTTCCGGCGATAGGCACGCAGCATACAACCGTAATCATGCATAATCACGCCAGTTGCTTTTTGAGCGACCTTGTTGACTATAAAGGAGGCTATCCTTCGGAAAAAAGTGTCACACCTTGGCACTCTAACACTTCCGACAACATCAAATCCTTCCTCGATTTTTTCGACCAGTTTGGGAATTTCTTCCGGCGGATTTTGCAGGTCGGCATCGAGAGTCACGATAATATTCCCTCTCGACTCGGCAAAGCCTGCCATGACCGCAGCGTGCTGTCCGTAATTTCTATTTAGCAGTACTCCGACGATATTACCATCACTTTGTTCAGCTGCTTTGGTGATTATATCGGGGCAGGAGTCCCTGCTGCCGTCGTCAACAAGAATAATCTCAAAAGGTCTTTCCATCCCGTTACAGGATTTTGTGCATCGCCTGATTAGCTCCTGCAGGTTTTCCTTCTCGTTAAATACAGGGACAACGATTGATATTAAATCTGTCTGGTTCATTTACTTAAGACCTCCTTGATTGTCTCGACAACATTATCAACGTCATCGAATGTCATTTCCGGAAAAAGGGGAAGAGAACAAATCCGGTCCGAATTCCATTCTGTATTCGGTAACATACCATGATATATACCCATTGATTCCCGGTAATACTTCTGAAGATGCACCGCTCGAAAGTGAAGCCCGGTTCCGATGTTCCTCTGTTTCAGTTCCTGCATAAAATCATCCCGGCTCAGTCCCGCTTTGTCCGTATCCAAGCGTACTATAAAGAGATGCCATGCGTGCTTTATCGGATACGAAGGGTCGCAAAGCGGTAGAATCTCATCAACCTCATTAAGATGTTCACGATATTTCATAACCAGTTCGGCCCTGCGACTATTGAATTTGTCCACACGCGCCAGTTGACTTATCCCCAGAACAGCCGATATATCCGTCATGTTGTACTTGTAACCCGGCTCCAGCACTTCAGCCTGAGCAGACCTGCCCTGAGTATGACGGTCGTAGGCATCCACCCCAAGACCATGAAATTTCAACCGCCGCACGCAATTCACCAATTCGAGATCGTCTGAGCAAAACATGCCGCCTTCACCGGTAGTAATGTTCTTAATCGGATGAAAAGAAAAAATCGAAATTCCCCTGCGACCGATGCGTTCACCCTTATATTGTGTGCCCAGAGCATGAGCGGCATCCTCGACGAGAAAGATATTTTTGCCTGCAGCCAGTTTCCGAATCGGTTCGATATCCACAGGCGCCCCGGCAAAATGCACGGGGATGATAAGCTTTGTTGAGTTTGTTAGAGATGCTTCTATAGATTCGGGTGAAACCATTAGTGTATCACGTTCCACATCGACAAAGATAGGTTTAGCTCCGGCAAGGACTATCAAATTCACCGTGGATACCCATGTCATCGAGGGTGTAATAACCTCATCCCCAGCTCCGATGTCCAGCGCTTTAAGGGCCAGGTGCATTCCGGCGGTTGCTGAGGATAGCGCAACAGCACCAGCGCATCCTGTATAGTCACAGAACGCCTGTTCAAACTCGGCGGTCTTAGGACCCGTCGTAAGCCAGCCTGAACGAAGCACCTCGCTAACGGCGATAATGTCCTGTTCTGTTATTGATGGCTGTGAAAAAGGTAAAAACTCATCTCGCATAATTAATATTACCCTCGGCTGATATGGCGGATTCTTTCTCTAACTGTTGTCCCCATAGCCACGCTACCCATTTCTCTTTATTTGAGAACGCAGATTCCCATGAAAGCACTTGCTCTTCAAAGGTCTGGCACTTCTGTAAGTTTGTTATAATTTCGGATGGCAGATCGGTAATATATCGAGCTTGTGAGATCACTGCCCCGGACGGATTATTTCCAAGTAAGCTGTACAGTGCGTCAGAACTCTTAAGTATTTTAACAAGCTTTTCCCTGGAGAGATAGAATAAAATATTCGGGTTGGCTTTGTGAAAAATGGCTATCCTTTCGGGCGGTAAGTTAGCAGATCGAATCTGCATCTCCCTGGCAATTGGCCGTTCTGTTCGATGAATTTCAAGAATATTCTGTTGCCGGCAAAAATACCCTCCGAGTACTACAAATACAATCGCAATCGATGAGGTAGCATACCGGTCGGTCTTGATATGGAACTTAAGCCAATTTTCAGATTTGTATATGGCCAAACCAAGGATTAAAGCGATAAGACCTATTGTAAAACTCGCCACAGAGAAATTATAAGGAACCTTAAAACCCGTTGTTCTCTGTGCAATGATAAGAATAAGCGGCATTGTAAGTTCGAATATAATCAATCCGAAAAATATTGTTCTCTGGACTTTCATTCCAAAACATCGCATCCTATGCACTTGTGGTTGTTCAATCCAAACTAAAAAAATTGCTATGAGAAGTGCGCAGAAAGGAACGATAGGTAATATATAGTAGCTGCGTCTTGAGCCGGAGAGACTAAAAAACAAAAACATAAGGATAATGGCCTTGATGAGCCATCGCGTATTGCTGTCGAGTTCTTTCCAGTTTTTAATCATACCGACGACTGCCCCCAGGAAAAGCGGAGCCCACGGCAATAAAAGTATTGGTAATGCGTAAAAGTAAAGGTAGAAAGGACCTTTGTGTTCAAACGGTTTAATAAACCGCTGAATATTTTCCTGAAAAACCAACGCCAGGCCGCTGGATGGATAATCCTCCGGGCGTGTCAGAGAAGCAATGATAAAAGGTGATAAATAGACTCCGAGCGCAAGAGTGAGCGCCAGAAAATGAACCGGCTTGAAGAGAGTTCGCCAGCGTTTTTCTTCAATAATATCCGGCATGACAATAAGCACCGGAACAACAACGGAAGTCAATCCCTTGGTTAACGCCCCGATAAAAGCAATCAGGTAAAAAACAAGGAATGTTACAAAATTGGGTCTGTCCCGTCTTACCCAATACCAAGCCACAGCCAGGATTATGACTGCCAGATTCTCTGTCTCGGTGGTAAATGTATAAGCTTCAATACCTATTAAGACTGTAGCGATGACAATCGCCAGAGTTATTCTGTTTCTCATACCTTTCACACTTGATTACATTATTAGCTCTGGCAGCCCCTTTATCCAATATTCGATATTTCCATACATGTCGCTCCTGAGAATTTCACAAGTATGGATGCATATTTTTAGTAAAAGTATATCCACGGAACCTTAAAATAAACTTAAGGCTTTGGAAAAATCTTCTTAATTCGTAAAGAAGGATTGTTGTTGAATGTACATTAAGAGCTTATCCGAATAGCCGGGTCGTTATGAGGCCGAGCGAAAAGTTCGAGGCCAAGGCGGCAGGCCAAAAATGCTCGGAGGCGTGGTTTTCTCCACGTTGAGAACATTTTTGGCTTACAACGCAGGCATCGGGCTTTGCAGCCGGCCGCTATAGAGCGGGTTATTTGGATAGGCTCTTAGTACAACAACGATTCACCTGTTGGTGACGGAATAGCTCCCGATTACATTAAAGCTGAGGGCCTTGCCTTCCTTTGACTTTTTTCAGCAGCTTGAATTAATTCTTCATGAGTCTGGAACTCAAATTCCTTTAAAACATCACTGACTTTGACATCTGGTGAGCGACTTTCAATAATGGTCCACTCTTCTTCATGAAAAGTCTTGATGTGTATTTTCCTTCCGTATTTAGCCTGGACATCTTGGAATCTTTGGCAGAACGGCCAAGTGTGCAAGAAAGCCTTTTCCAGATTCACGGGGGCGCACACCCAGTCGTTCCAGCGGCCTGTGCCGGCAATTTCTTCGCCGGAAATGTCACAAATTTTGGAAGTGTCCTTTCGGGTGCTGGAGACGACAACATACTTATTCTGCCAGGCCTTGGTATTTACCACCGTACCGCCGGCAAACGCCGAAGGCCAGAATACCATCTCCGCACCGGCTTTGCGTAGATTTTGCCAGCCATCGTACCATTCGATATCAAAACATATCTGCGCACCTACGATACCGAAAGCGGTTTTGAATACCGGCGGTTGCACTGGTCCAGGCGTCAGGCCGTTGTCTATCTCTCCAATGGTAGGATGGATTTTGCGGTATTCGCCGAGTAGCCTGCCCTGATTATCGATAAACACCGCTGCGTTATAATAACGGCCATTCTCCTTTGTATAAATCGGGCACACCACATAACAGTGGTATTTTTGGGCGAAGTCAGCAAAAGGCTGAGAAATCTCTCCGATTGGCACTTCTGCCACCTGCGAAATTGCTGGCCGACCCGAAGAAAGATTGGCGAAAGGAAAAACTTCCGGAAGACAAATTATATCTGGCTGATAGGAAACCACCTCTTCCATTCGACCAAGCATTTTTCCGGTCATTTCTTCAAAATCCTTTGCTTCTATCCGGTTTTGCGATATCGTGGCTATCCATACCTCCCGCGGGAGGCGTTTCTCTCGTGGTCTGGATTCGAACCGTGGATTTGCTGTTGAACCTTTTTGGGCGCCGGCCAAAATGACCAGCCCAAAACCTTGAGAAGTCCTCTTTAAAAAATTCCGCCGTGTTATTGTACGTTTCACTTCTTTTTTCCTTTCCATTAGATTTCCTTTACAACAGCACCGCACCTATTCTATGGCATTAAAATTCGCAAGGATAAGCCGTTTGTCCTTGACTTCTCCAACAAGCCCGAGCAACTTGCTGGACATTCCAACATTGCTAAAACAAGAAAATACTACTTGACCGTGCGGTCTGAAGACATGGTATCTGCAAACAAGTATTGCGTCAAGTTTGAATATGTGACTTGTCATTCCTGCGAAAGCAGGGTACGTGTTTAGCCAGACAATTGAATGAGCAGTTTCCTGACGTGGCACGGGCTTCCAGCCCGTGAAAACACGGCCAAGATGGCCGTGCCACCAAAAAAACTAAGGCTAAACACATACAAAGCAGGAATCCAGAAACGTCAGTGGTATAATGTAACCCAACATTACTAACAAATTCAATCTTGACAGACCACAAGGTATTGAACAATATTTTGGCCAAAGTGAAAGACGATAAACACAAATTGCTCGTTTTGCTCATTTTGAGTGCTTTAGGAATTGACAAGGTGCGTAGTAACTTGTTATATTACAAACGCTTAGAATTTTCGGCGCCCGTAGCTCAATAGGATAGAGTCGCGGACTTCGAATCCGAAGGTTGCAGGTTCGAGTCCTGCCGGGCGCGTTGTTGTAATTCCTTTTCATAAAAGGCCTTATGTTTTTATCGAAAGAGCCTTCCGGCCCGGAAAAGCCCGTTTTTGGGCCGAGTGGGTCAGTTTTGGGTCAGTCAGGTCATTTTCCAGGATTTTTCCCAGTAGTTCTGCCTGCACGTTTTGGGCCTTCCAGATGTCTTCGTCTTGCACACTGAGATAGTATTTCTGCGTGGTTCGGATATCACTGTGGCCAGCCAATTTCTGCACCACATGAATCGGCAGCTTTCTCGCCCAGTTCGTAATGCAGGACCGTCTCAGGTCATGGACGGTATAAGATCCAACCTTTGCTCTCCGGCAAAGGGTCTTGAATCTCCGTAGCACGTTGTTCACCAGACTTTGTCCCCTTCTCCACATTCTCTGGCCCACCCGTTGTCGATAATAATCCCATCGCCCGTGTTCCATGAAAATACAGGGGCAATTCTCAGGAGCAACGGACTGCCAGGCCGCCAGCAAGTTCACGGTCTGTTCAGGTAATGGAATTGTACGCAGTTCGTGATCCTTTGGTTGCCATGGCTGAATCCAGTCGCATCTGTCTTTCCGAGTGATGTGTAACTGGTTCTTCTGAAAGTCAACATCTGCCCAGGTAAGGTTAAGTAATTCATCTTCTCTGGCACCGCTCGTATACGCCAGGGCAAGGAGAGCCTTCCACCATGCCGTATCCGCGGCTGAAAAGAGTCGCTCGAAGTCCTCTTTGGGAACATAATTTGGAGGCTTCGGTGTGAACCTTCGTTGCCTTATCTTTGCGAAGGAATTGGTACTCTCAGCCAAGTAACCACGTAGTTCTATGGCCAAGTTGAAAATACCCTTCAGGGTGCGAATGTCCTAATTGACCGTTCCCACCGCTAACCCCTGTGCCAGACGTTCCGCCACGAAGGACTCGGCATGTCGTGCGTTAATACGGACCAATGGAACGTTGCTACCAACGTGGTAAGCAAACAGCCGTAATGCACGGATGTGATCTTTGAGCGTTTTGTTTGCTACTTGACCCCTCATGACTGTTTCAAGTTCGCTCTTGAATGCCCCTAAAGTGATTTTCTTGGGTTTGTCAGGTTTACCTTTGTCTATACTTGCCTGTATTTTTTTAGCGTATCTGTCTGCCTCCTTTCTCGTCTTGAAACTTCTGCTGTACCGTTTCCCATCAGAGCCGAACCAGCGAACAGCCCAACGAAAAGCTCGTTTCCTTGACCATTCGCTCTTTGGCAATGGTTTGCCAGATTTATCTTTGGGAACCGGCCCATTACTTACGATATACTCCAACTTTTTCAGTCGCCATGATAAAACCTCCTGTATAATTTAGAGTTTTTTCATGTTTCTGTCTTGACCGCCAAAAACCGATCCAATTCGGTTTTACGATACCGCACTCGACGGGCGAATTTAGTAGCCTTGAGCTGACCCTTCTGTCGCCAGTAATTTAAGGTGCGAATAGCAGACTGAGGTGTATGGTTATTCATTTCATCAAGTCGTAAATACTGCGCCGCTTCTATCGGGGTCAGCAATTCTCCAAATCTCTCAGGCCGAGGCGGCCAAGCTCCAGTCTTACATTGCGACGGCGCCACTCCGGGATCTCCCTTGTCGTTGGTTTTGTTCCGTTTTGACATCAGAAAAGCTTCGTCTCCTGCAAATAGTGTTTTCACACTAACCGTGTCTTAACCTTTTCTTGTAGCCACCACCGTGTCATACGTTTTTACTTTTGTCATTTGCGGTCTCAAGCTCTGTACGAGACACTAGGCCCTATACAAGCGTGACGTCTTGAATTTTATTATGCATGGCTTAATAAAAAATACTCGAAATGCCCTGCATTTTTGCTTATAAAGTACTTTAGTAAAAT
>JBAQFY010000115.1:0-1853 GCA_049287505.1 Sedimentisphaerales bacterium
CTGCTTCAAGTGTGCTGCTGGCCCCGGGCGGGTAAGTCGGGACCTTAATTTTTGTCGCCATCGGGCAGACGCGTATCTTCTCCTCCCGATAGTAGTAGTCGTACAGGACATTTATCCAACGACCGCCTGACTGCGTGCGTCTGGGAAAGAAGCCGTTGTTGTCGTCTGTGTACATTGCAAAGATAGTACCCCACTGCTTGAGGTTTGACTGGCAAATAACCGCTTTTCCCTGTTTCCTTACTCGCTGCAGCGCCGGCATCAATATTGCCATCAACAATGCAATGATAGCAATCACTACCAAAAGTTCTATTAACGTAAAACCTCTTTGTTCGTTTACAATAGCAGTGTTTGCATATTTTCTCATTTATTTAGTTTTTCACAATACTGTCACACGTTTCCGGCCGAATTAGGACTTCTATCTTTGCCTTTGGACAGGCGTTATTTTCAATGCTCCTTGAATTGCTCCATCCAAGGTGCTTCGGTTGGCCAGTTGGGTGAGGGGGCACTTATATCAAAGTTCCTGCCCCATTTGACATGCCACAATTCCTTCAGCCAAACCTTCCTGGCCGAATAATCTAAAAAGATGCCGTTTATGCCCTGTTGATGTCGGTTGATGCAGAAGCGGTTCATGGAATTTGTGTGAGGGTCGAACCGTTCGCCGTCATAGCTGGGGGGCGTATCGTCATTCTCCGGCCCGGCACACCAGAACCAGCAGTCCAGGAACAGCGGAATGTTACCGCTTCCCTTCACATTTACTGTTCCCCAGTAGAATTTGGCGGGCTGGTCGTAAAGCGGGTCTTGGCCGGCCACATAAACCCAGTGGTTGATTCCATAGCTGCCCCACGTACCGGCCGGCTCGTACGTACCGGCCGGCCGGGAGTCGGTCACACCTATCTTGCCCCAGGACGTAAATGCGTCGCCACCTACTCCAAGTGTGCCACTGCCACCCGGTGGGTAAACCGGGTTTGCAATTTTCATCGCCGTTGGGCAGCAGCGTATCTTGTCATCCCGATAATAGTAGTCGTACAGGACATTTATCCAACGCCCTGAAACGCTTGTGCGTCTGGGAAAGAAGCCGTTGTTGTCGTCTGTGTACATAGCAAAGATAGTGCCCCATTGTTTGAGATTAGATTGACAAATGACCACTTTTGCCTGTTTCCTTACCCGCTGCAGCGCCGGCATCAATATCGCCATCAATAACGCAATGATGGCAATTACCACCAAAAGCTCTATTAAAGTAAATCCCGTTAGAAAACTCCGGTGTTGTTGCCGGATGTCTGTTTGGGTTCCCGCGAAGCGGGTTCCATCCCCGTGTCTTTCGGGAAATCTTCCGTTTTCCCGTTCAGGAATCTTAATTTCTAACGGGGTAAATGCTTTTTGTTTTTCCGTAACGACACCTTTAATTTCTTAATGCGCGGAGTTATAAATGGAAAATGATTTTACACTTCCTGAGGCCAAAAATCAAGGGAAATATCCCAAGTTTTGAACATGGCTGTTGATAAAGGATTTTTACATAAAGAAGCCAGTTGTTCAATATTTTCTACCTAAGGTAAAGTGCAGGAGTGGATTTCAAGGTGTCTCTATCCCTTTGAACTAACAAGACGAGAGTAGGCCCGTTTGGGCTCCCACTACTCGTATCTGTTTGCTCAGGCATTTATGCCGGATTTTCTTCACACCATTGCCTTGCATTCTGGAATAGTTTCAACCATGGTGAAGCCTTGAGGCCGGACCAATGAGGCGGCCAGAAAGGCCACTGCCAAATTTGAAACAGCCTCTCAGGATGGGGCATAAGAGCCAGATGCCTTCCATCACGTGAACATATCCCGGTTATACCCAATTTTGAACCATTCGGA
>JBAQFY010000116.1:0-8075 GCA_049287505.1 Sedimentisphaerales bacterium
GGGTTGAAATCGGCGCATCTTTGCCTTTAGTGTTTGTACGCCAGTAATTGATGCCCAACATCACCAGAACTAACCCGCCAATAATCGGCTTAAGCTGCTGGTCATTGACCACCTTCAATCCGAAGTACCCCGCCACGATACCTGTAAAAGCAGCCGGAAGCAGACGCAGCACATGAATCCACTTGGCATTACGCCGATGATAGCTCGCAGCAAACAAATCCGCTAATATCAAGATACCGAGAAGCACTCCAACCGAGCTGCGGGCCGGCAAAACGCCCGCCATCAAAGGCACCACTAAAATCCCAAGACCCGGAATTCCGGTCTTCGTAATTCCCACCATAACCGCACATAAAGCAACCACAACCCAGCCAACCAGGCCCAAATCCGGCATACTTGCTCCTTCATCAAAGTTTTCTAATTATCAACTTGGACTTTCAACCCTTGCAATCTATCGGTTTTAGGCCTTCTTTGCAATTGACAATTGACGATTGAAGGTGATAATTGAAAATAATCAACCATAAATAATCAATGGCAGAAAGAGACCCAAAAAATGAAAGTCAAAAAGTTTTTTTTCTACCTGTTAGCCGCCCTTATGGGTGGGTGCGTTCTCTCGCTTCATCCGCTTTACACCGAAAAAGACCTCATATTCGAAGAAAAATTACTAGGCACCTGGGCGGAAGAAGGTTCCAAAGAAACCTGGCAATTCAAACGAGCGAATGATAACAGCGATAAGCACTACGAAATGATTTACACTGATAAAGAAGGCAAAAAAGGACGTTTCGACGCTGGCCTGGGAAAACTAAATAATATGATGTTTCTTAATATTTGTCCCAAAGAGCCTGAGCTAAGCGAAAACGACTTCTATAAATTTCATATTTTACCGGTTAATTCATTTATAAAGATTGAACAGATTCAGCCGACACTCGAAATGCGAGTTATGGACCCCTGTAATTTAAAAGAGATGCTTGAAAACGACCCAAACCTGATAAAACATGAAATTGTCCATGACCGTCTTGTATTAACTGCATCAACAAAAGAGCTACAGGAATTTTTGAAAGCCCATGCAAACGATGAAGGACTGTTTGGTGAGCCGAGCAAACTGAAACGGGTCCAGCCTAAAGACCCAAACGCTCCGGAGAGCACCAAACAACTGCAGTAATCCAAAAGAGAAATAAAAAAGGTAAAAATTTATGACTTCTCAGCCGGGATTTAAACAGAAACCCCAAACGCAAAATGGCGTGTCTGCCGAGCCCAGACGCTATCTGGTAAACATTGACTCTATCTCTACACACCAGCTTTTTACAGATTGCCTGGTGATAGGGGCCGGCATCGCAGGTTTTCGTGCCGCCATCGAAGCAGCCGAGCACTGCAATGTCATCATCGTTTGCAAAGATACCGTGAAAAATAGTAACACTGCCAAAGCACAGGGTGGTATTGCTTCGGTGCTTAATAAAGCAGATACATTCGAATCACACATAGTGGATACGCTTAATACCGGCTGCGGGATATGTGACAACGCCATAGTTGACTTAGTTGTTCGCCAGGGCCCGGAGCTGATAGAGCAGCTGCTCCGTTGGGGTGCTGAATTCGACCTGATTGACGGGCATATCGCCACTACCCTTGAAGGTGGCCACAGTTGCCCTCGTGTTGCTCACGCCCACGGCGATGAAACCGGACGGGTTATTGCAGAGGCACTTATAAAAAAAGTTAACCAGAGTGCGAATATCAGGATATTGGAAAACTTCTATGCTATCGACCTGCTCACCAACGATGACAAAAAGTGCATAGGAATAGTCGGCTACGATAATCGCAGGGGTCTGGAGATAATCTGGGCTGCAAACACAATCCTGGCAACAGGAGGGGCAGGCAGACTCTACCGCGAAACCACAAATCCCCAAGTTGCAACCGGCGATGGTATTGCTATGGCTTACCGCGCCGGTGCCGTATTGCAGGATTTGGAGTTTGTGCAGTTCCATCCGACCACGCTTTACATTGCAGGCGCCACACGGGCCTTGATTACCGAGACGCTTCGAGGCGAAGGGGCCGTGCTGCTGGATAACAAGGGCCGGCGTTTTATGAAAGAATACCACGAGGCCGCCGAGCTTGCTCCGAGAGACATTGTCAGCAGGGCTATCCTGGCCCAAATGCGAAAAACCGAGTCAACGCACGTCTTTCTGGATGTTCGGCATTTCGATAAGGCGTATTTCGCAAAAAGATTCCCGCAGATTAACGAGCTGCTCGAAAGTTTCGACATAGATATCGGGCACGACCTCATCCCTGTTCGACCCAGCGCTCACTATATGATAGGCGGTGTAAAAACTGATAGCTTTGCTAAAACAAGCATCGAGAATCTTTACGCCTGTGGCGAAGTAGCTTCCACCGGCCTGCACGGCGCAAATCGGCTCGGCAGTAACTCTCTGCTTGAAGGGCTGGCATTCGGTAAAAAAGCCGGGATAGTTGCTTCACAAAGCACAAATGCAGACACTGCCCATTTCAAGCACCCTTCGATAAAATATCAAATACATCCTTCTGACCGCACACGTTTGGATGCCGCCGATGTTAGAAACTCGCTTCGAGCTCTTATGTGGCGAAATGTCGGCATCACCCGAAGGGCCCAATTGCTCGCTGAGTCCCAGGAGATTATCAGATTCTGGCAGCGCTATGTCATGGACAAAATCTTTGATTCACCCGAAGGCTGGGAATGTCAAAATATGCTCACCGTCTGCCTGCTTATGGCCTGCTCAGCCCAGATGCGGCAGGAAAGTCGAGGTGTCCACTTCAGAAGCGATTTCCCCGATACCGATGATGAGCACTTTAAAAAACATATAGAAATCACTCGGTGAAAAGTAGAAAATAAGGCAAACTTTTGCTATAATAAGTCGTAGGTGATACTTGAATAGACAATTAAAAGAGTGGGTCTGGCGACCGCCCCCGCTGCTTCGCTTTTGCGAAGCAAAACGGCGGGGGAGGAAAGTCCGAGCAGGACAGGGCACGGTGGTGGCTAACAGCCACCCGGGGCAACCCGCGGGAAAGTGCCACAGAAAATACACAGCCTATCCTGCACTCACTTTGTGAGTTCGAGCTTGCAGGCAAGAAAGTGAATATCACCCGTTGAAAAAGCAGCCAAAAGACACCTTTGGACATTGAATTTACAAAGTGAGTGCGGGAGGCAATGGTGAAATGGTGTTCTCCTTCGCCCTTTGGGCTTCGGAGAATTCTGCGAAGCTTACTCTTTAGTGAGCGAAGCAGAACGGTAAGAGCGCACCGCGGCGTCGGTAACGACGCCGGCAGGGCAAACCCCACCGCCTGCAAGACCAAGTAGCTGGCTACTCGGCCCGAGTGTGGGTCCGCCGTCCTTTTGGCGGACTCTGCCAGCGGGTAGGTCGCTTCCCGCATCTATTTTGAGAGTCCACCGTTGATTCGGCAAATAAAGCTTGATGCTGCAAAAAATGTTTAGGTCAGGATTTTCGTTGGCATCTCAAAATAGGTGCGGGAGAGCCAACTGGCAACAGTTGGTCAAGATAAATGGTCGCCATCCGCCCATTACCATAGGCGGTGCACAGAACTCGGCTTACGGACCCGCTCTTTTTTTAGTTTGCTTTTTTGGGTTTCGAGCATATACGCAAACGCACCTAAGCGGATTTTGACCATAACAACGTTCCCCCTGACAATCATTTGGATTTTGCCTTTGTCGAAATTAATGTGATTGAATTCAACGCCTCCGGGCTGGCTCAGTCTCGTTGCCAGCACGGGTGAGCTGTCCAGCTCACGCAAAATCACCTCAAATGCCTGATTGATAAGCATCCTGCAAATATCATGCATTTTGTTTCCCTGTTCGGGTGTATCTGTATCATCGCGAAGTTCATTTATATCCTTGTGAAAATTGTCTAAAACGTTCCGCAGCATAGCGATTCGTTTTGCATTTTCTGTTGTGCCGGGCTCAGTGAGCATTTCTTCTCCTATTACCATTTCGCAGTCAAACCTGAGGCCTCGACTGGGCCGAAGCTCAAAACTTCTGGCCTTGTCATCTACGAAGAAGAAATACTTTCGTATTGCATTCAATTCGTTCTCCTGGAAAGTAACCATATTGAACCAGGTCTGGAAACCATCTTTGCTTTGTCCCAACGAGATAACAACGTTTTCGCCATGGCTAATCAGCTCAGCTTCCGCAAAACCGGAGCCAGGCTCATCCTGCAATCTTTGAATCTTGGGTACTGCGTTTTGAATGATGCTCTGCTTTAACTCGATTTGGTCATAGGGGGCGGAAAGTTTCGCTTGATAGGAAAGTTGCTGAGCTTTGGCCCATGGGGACACAGCGGAACAACCTCCCAACAAAGCGCCCAGAAATAAAGCAGCGAAGAGGCACATAGCAACTGTCGATTTACGACTTACAATTCTTGTTTTTTTCTCCGCGAAGCGACAGTCAACCATCGTAATTTGCTTTGATTTTATTCGCCTCATAACATCTGTCCTCCGAGCTTTCGTACTTCCTCCGAACAATAATTCACGAGACACGCTTCTCGCTTTTAGACTTCTTTTGAATCAATCCACTTCATCATCTTGCGCAATCTCCGCCCGACGGTTTCCAGCTGGCTGTCGTGGTCTTTTTTGTATAGCTCTTTGAACTTTTTAAGCCCCGACTTGTACTCGTTCACCCATTCCTTTGCGAATTTGCCGGATGTAATCTCTGACAGTATCTTTTTCATCTCGGCTTTGGTTTGCTCAGGAATAATTCTCGGCCCGCGGGTCAAATCACCATACTCGGCGGTATTGGATATGCTGTATCTCATATAGCTCATCCCGCCCTGATACATAAGGTCAACTATCAGTTTCACCTCATGCATACATTCGAAATAAGCAATCTCAGGCTGGTACCCGGCTTCCACTAACGTTTCGAATCCGGCCTTAATAAGCGCCGTCAGACCGCCGCAAAGAACGCACTGTTCACCGAACAAGTCCGTTTCCGTTTCTTCTTTGTATGTTGTTTCAATAATACCTGCACGGGCGCCGCCTATTCCATTCGCCCAGGCAAGGGCGATTTGCCTGGCATCGCCGGTTGCATCCTGCTTGATGGCCACAAGGTTCGGCACACCTCCGCCTTTTTCGAACTCGCTGCGAACCAGATGCCCCGGTCCCTTTGGAGCAATCATCACAACGTTAACAGTCTCCGGGGGCACGATATACTTGAAATGAATATTAAAACCGTGACAAAAGCCAAGCGTCTGGCCGGCCACCAGATTGGGACCAATTGAATCAGCGTACACTTTTGCCTGCATCTCATCCGGAATTGTTACGATAACCAGCGTCGCTCCGTCCATAGCCGTTTTTATATCGGTTGGTGTAAAGCCGTGCTCGGTCGCAAGCTTAAAGTTATCCGTGCCTTCCAGCTCTGCCACCGCTACTTCTATGCCGCTGTCGCGCAGATTCAAACTGTGTGCATGGCCCTGACTGCCATAGCCAATCACCGCTACCTTCTTGCTCTTTAACGCATTTATTGGAGCATCTTTTTCATAATAGATTTTTGCTGCCATAGCTTTCATTCTCCTTACTCTGTTTTTGTTCCAGAAATTATTAATCCATTGATTATGGCTCTTGAACCTCTTCAAAACCCGAAACCCGGCCCGATTTGGGTGAAGCTGTGTGTCGTCCATTAAACCGCCGGATTTCGCACCTGAGCATTATATTAAAAGCTGCTGATTAGGCAAGGAATTTATAGGCATGCAAATCCCGCATTCGCCTCTCGTTTGGCGCTTGGCTTGATACGGATTACGGCTCAATTCGCTTGTCAGAAGCGAACGTATCCGTTTTTACATGTCGCGGCATTGCTATTGTCCCGGTTCTCGCCACGCTCTTAATCCCATAAGGCTTGCACACGTTGATGAAGGCTTCAATCTTGGCCTCAGGCCCGCTGATTTCGACCATGACAAACTTTTGGCTGATGTCCACAACTTTACCCTTAAACATTTCTATCAGTGATAAGATTTCTGACCGCTTCTCAGGTGGTGCCGAAATTGCTATAAGCATCAAATCTCGCGCTACCACCGGCTGGCCGACAAAATCCTGAACTTTAACCACAGGAACAAGCCTGGCCAATTGTTTACGAACCTGCTCGAGGATCCTGTCATCGCCGACGACAACAATTGTCATCCGGCTCAACTGGGGGTCTTCGGTTCGTCCGACAACCAGCGAATCAATATTAAAAGCCCTCGCCGCAAACATCCCTGCAACATGAGCCAGAACGCCCGGCTTGTTTTCAACTAACGCACTTATTATATGCTTCATTTTACATCCAACTTTCTAAGCCCAAATCAGATTAACCTTTCCAATATATCAAGCCCGCTCATCTCATCTATACTTTTGCCCGCCGGAACCATCGGCCAGACATTTTCCTCCCTCTCGATTCTAAAGTCAACAACGCAAGGCTTCTTTTCCGTTAACATCTGCTTGACCGCTTTGGGAACATCTTCTTTTTTATCGACAGTAATCCCAACCGCACCCATCGCACGCGCAATGACCGCATAGTCCGGATTGGACAGATAGCTTTTGGAATAGCGCTTATTGTAGAAAAGCTCCTGCCACTGCCGAACCATTCCCATATAGCCATTGTTTAAGATACAGACATTTATCGGCAAATTGTGCTCAACCGCCGTTGCAAGCTCCGTCATCGTCATATTGAAACTGTGGTCGCCGTCAATATCAATAACCGTAGCATCGGGCATAGCTACCTGAGCACCTATGGCGGCCGGCAGACCATAGCCCATTGTCCCGAGTCCGCCGGAGCTGATAAGCTGTCTGGGCCTGATGAATTTGTAAAATTGAGCCGCCCACATCTGATTTTGGCCTACGCCCGTTGTTACGATTGCGCCGTTTTTGGTCTGACGGCAAATCTCATCAATAACAAACTGGGGCTTAATCGTCGATGAATTCTGGTCATACCGAAAGGGAAACTTCTCTTTCCATTCGGCAATTTTATTGAACCATCTTTTTCTCTCGTGGTATTCAACTTCCTTAACCAGCTCGCCAAGAATGACTTTGGCATCGCCCACAACAGGAATATCCACGCTGACATTCTTCGATATACTCGAGGGGTCAATATCGATATGGATTATCTTAGCGTGCGGAGCAAAAGTCTCGACTTTGCCCGTAACACGGTCGTCAAACCGGGCACCGACGGCAATCAACAAATCGCATTCCTGCACGGCGTAATTGGCATACGCAGCGCCGTGCATTCCGAGCATATCCAGAGATTCCGGCTTTCTCTGGTCGTAACTGCCCAGCCCTAAGAGTGTCATTGTTACGGGCAGATGTGCCTTTTCCGCCAGTGTCCTTAACTCGCCACTTGCGTTGGAGCTGATAACACCGCCGCCGACGTAAAGCACCGGCTGCTTGGATTTATTTATCGCCTGAGCAGCCGTTGATATCTGCCTGGCGTGTCCTTTGGTCCGAACTCTGTAACCCGGCAGCTTCATCTCAACCGGACCGTCGGTGCTGCACTTGTTAACCTCCACATCAACCGGTATATCAACCAGCACCGGGCCTGGCCGGCCGGTCGAAGCAATATAAAATGCCTCCCGAATGATACGAGCCACGTCTTTAACATCCTTGACGATGCAGTTGTATTTTGTAACCGGACGGGTAATACCGGTAGTGTCGGCCTCCTGGAACGCGTCATTTCCGATAAGCTCTGTACGGACCTGCCCGGTCAGGGCTACTAATGGAATCGAATCCATGTTCGCCGTTGCAAGACCGGTAACCAGATTGCACGCCCCGGGGCCGCTGGTTGCCACAACAACACCGACTTTACCGCTTGCGCGGGCGTATGCATCGGCCATGTGGCATCCGCCCTGTTCGTGGCGCGGAACTATAAAATTAATCGGCGCATCATAAAGCCTGTCGAACAAAGGCAGCACCACGCCGCCAGTATAGCCGAACATTGTATCGACACCCTGTTCAATGAGTGTATCGACAATGATTTGTGCGCCTGTTTTAATGGTGGAACTATCGGCTGAACCGGCCGAAGTGCGGGAGTTGGATTTCATTTCTTTATTCCTTTCCTGACAAACACCACAGGCTCC
>JBAQFY010000117.1:0-3551 GCA_049287505.1 Sedimentisphaerales bacterium
AAAAAGGCCGAGCCAAATTCGCCCGGCCTATCCGTTTCTTTTTGCAACCTTCGTTAAGTCGGTGATTTGAGGACCTCTTCGGCGAGTCGTAGAACTCTTTTGTAAGTTAAGCCAGTTGGGACTTTGACATCGTCGCTCAGTTCTGTCATAGCGCCAAGAACCCATTTATTAAAGTCCTCGGCCGTCTCAATCAACAGTCCATACTCCACTGTAAGCCCTATGGTCCATTTCGGTTTAGGTTCGAGATTAAACCTGTAGATTACGTCATACCCAAATTGTTCGACGCTTGCCGGCGGTTTGCTATTAGGGGCAAAGATGCTCCATTCGATGAATTTGCCTGCTTTTTGAGTGCAAGTCAAATGGTAACCGGTGTATGTGATATCACTGCTGATACCTGCCGGCCTCAAGCCACAAATCTCCACCGGCAGTTTTGGCAAAGGTCCCCCAAATTCGAGTCCCCGGAAAGGTTCCTCTGGAGGTGTTTTTGACTTGCTGTCTGCACTGGACCAACCCAGGAGCACACTGCCGTTGCTCATCGTGAAACTTATCTCAGGTCTGAGCGATAGGCTGTATTTGTCATCACTGTATCCAACCCCACCGCTGCCCAGTTCCATAGGTATCGCTTGTTCTTTTGTTTTCATCGTAACATACCCTTGCGGCACTGTCATCTCAAAAACCCCAACGGGAATCTCCACATTGCAAGATATTTCGTAGTCCGATTCTAATTCCCATCCACATCCCGCTACATTCCGCCAAATTTGAGTACGTGCCAACTCTCCTGTGCTTGGGCATATCCAGAGTTTTAGCCTTGTTGAATGGTTCGTAGCAGGTTGGAAAACCTCACCTACCCAAATATCATATTTAACGCCGTCAACTTCTTCTTGGCCAACCTTCTTGAAATTCTCCAA
Organism: Sedimentisphaerales bacterium; assembly: GCA_049287505.1. Lineage (GTDB taxonomy): Bacteria > Planctomycetota > Phycisphaerae > Sedimentisphaerales > Anaerobacaceae > NIOZ-UU13. The sequence continues at coordinate 909 of JBAQFY010000117.1, forward strand.
CTGCTCGATGACTCCAAGAACCTTCCTACGCATTAGTCGCGAGGTGCGGTATTTGCTGAGCATTCGCTGGTAATCGCTGATTTTGAAGAAAGTGGCATTCTTATTTGTGTGGTTCAGAGATAGCTCGTATTGTCCGCTCGAAATCGTTTCTGCTATCATAACCCTGACGCCGTTTTTATCCACACTCAAGCCAGCTCCGGTCATGCGGCGTTGCCCATTTTCCAAGTCAATCCAGTTGTTAATCTCCACCGGAGGTATCTTCCTACCATCCGGCATTCTGTGGTCTGGAAAGAATGTCCACCCTTCTATGTGAATTACCTTCGCTTCCTCGAACAGTCGGGGCAGGTCCGTGATTGCATAAGCCGGTGAAGCCACATTATCCCAGACCATTATTGACAACACAACTCCAATTATTATCACCGCCGCGGCAACGGCTAATTTTGTAATTGGATTTTTCATAATTGTTCTCCTTATATTCGGCCTAAATAAAGCCGATTTGTTTTTCCTGGATTCTTCCATTGCACACAAAACATCTTTAAGTACTCGCTTATCCATTTGTGCACTTGTTTTATCATTTAGTTTCTTAATCAATCTTTTTATATCTTCTGCTTGTCTCATTTTTCAACCTCGCCATTTAACATTGACCGCAGCTTATCCAATCCGTAACGATACCGGCCGTGAATCGTACTGATTGAGACGCCTTGCAGCTTAGCTATTTCCCTGAATTTCATTTCGCCTTTAAGATGCAGCATTACTGCTTCCCGCTGCTCATAGGGAATTTGATTTATGGCTTGCATAAGCTGTTGTAATTCCTCTGCTTCTATTACGCATTGCTCAGGATTAGCTGAATCTGAAATAACCGGATTTGTCGATTCCAGAGCCTGGTCTTTCCGTGTTTGTGCCCGTATTTTATCCCGAACCCGATTACTCACGCATGTTGCTAAATAACCTCTGAGGCTTCCAGTAAGTTGAAACTGCCGGGCCGACCGCGCAAAGGAGACAAAAACATCGTGCACAATATCTTCTGCCGCTTCCTGTTCATTCAAAAGCCCTTTGGCCAGAGTAAGCAGATAATCTTTGTACTTTTCATAGACCCGGCACATCGCATCCTTGCTACCGCGCCTACATTTCAAAACAAGCAGCTTGTCTTCCAGCATTTCAGGCCTGCCTAATCGCTTTCAAACTGACGAATCGTCCATATATAATAACGATTGAGCCGAATACTTTTACATAAACAAAAGTCATTTTTTATTGTTTTTGACTTTGCGAATCCAAAAGCCCGCATTTACCTGCCAATAGCGCACAAAAAAGGCCGAACTAAATAGACTCGGCCTTTTTTGGGATACGATTAGGTCGCAAAACTGCTTATCCTATTTGAGCTTGCCGTGGGAATAGATAACTTCGGTTCCATCGCTTAAGACTAATCTCCACTTCGTGAAGGAAAAGACACGACCCTTCATTTGTTTTTCCTCTATGGTGATAAACTTTTGCCAATTCTCTGTATTTAGTTGCTCGTGCCAGAGTTGGTCAAATTCTTCTCGCTGTTCACTGGTCAGCGTACCCGGACTGGGGTTGTCGGGATCGAACTCACCTGTCTCGATCATTTGACCATTTGAGAGATGATACTCGTATGACAACCACCTGCTGTCAAGTTGACCGTTCACCTCTGTTTCAACTACCCCCACCAGCTTCCTATTGCCTTGTTGCTTTAGGATGTCCAGCTCCTCCTTGACCTCTACTGCATGCTCCGGATTGTCGGCCCAGCTTTCAGGGACGTTTGTTACGGTCTGGCCGTCTTCAGATTGCAGGAGATAGCCTAATTTGGGGTGTTTGTCTATGAAGTGGTACTTGTGAATCTTGACTCCTACTACTGTTGCGGCTACAACTCCCGTGCATATTAGGGCAACAGTTGCCGCATACTTCCAACTTCTGTTTCTTATAGACATTGTCTGGCTCCTTTCGATTTCTCCGAGAACCTCTCGGCTTGCCCGCGAGGCTAACAATTCAACGGCTTCCGGGTGCTTCTGCTTCCACTCTTCGAAATCCGTCCCTAATTTTTCCGGGCCGATTGTCTCACTCAATGCTTTATCGAGCCATTTATCGTTTTCAGGACGTTTCATAATCATCTCCCATAAAACCGTTACGTTTCAAATACTTTGCAATCTTACGTTTTGCCCTGACCAGCCTGCCGTTCACAGCCTGGACCGAGATGTCCAAAACCTGCGCTATCTGCTCGTAAGGTGAGTTGTCGTAATATCGTAAAACTATTAGTTCTCGCTCGGCAGGCCGTAATTGCAAAACAGCTTCACGAATCGCATCCCTGCGGTGTTCTTCGATGTTTACATTTCCGGCACGCCCTCGAACACTCACAGCGACTTGTCTGCCTTTTGACCTGAGCATCTGCCTTGTAACGTTCCTGCAAATGCCCGCCAACCACGCTGCAAATCTTTCTTTACTTTTCAAACTCCTTATGTCACGACAGGCTATAGCGAAGACTTCCTGCGCAGTGTCCTCTGCCAGGTCCCTGTCGGCCAGCATCGAGTAAGCCAATGCGACCATAGAGCTGTGATAACGCTCATAGAGGGCACCGAAGCTTTCCAGATGGCCATTCTGGGCGGCCTGGACTAATTGTGTTTCTGAATT
>JBAQFY010000118.1:0-3512 GCA_049287505.1 Sedimentisphaerales bacterium
ATAAAATAGTTGAATGGGCAGGCGGGCCGTTGGCGGTGATTGATTGCTTCGGCATACTGAACGATGAGAAAATCCGCCGGTATTTGGAACTCGGCTGCGAAGTAAAAGGTCTGGGCCGAGGACATATTCAGAGAATAAAGGAAGAAGTGAGAAGAAAGGCAGTGAGCTAAAGTTTGAAGTGCCTAAAATGCAGTTTTCGTTTAAGGTTGTCGATGCTCGTATCGATGCTCGTCATAGAAGCTTGAAACTCGCTTCTACTCGAGCATCCAATATCAAGCTTCCAGTTTCGATACCAGCTTCGATACTGACAAACAAGCTTCTACAACTGGGTAACTTTAGTTCACTTTAGGCACTTTTCAATATGGATATTAAAAACAAACGGATAGCTGTTTTGGCACCGGTGGCCTGGCGGACGCCGCCCAGAGCCTATGGTGCGTGGGAGACCGTCGCAAGCAATATCACAGAGGGACTGGTGGCTCGCGGATGGAAAAACGTAACACTGTTCGCTACGAAAGAATCCGTAACGAAAGCGAAACTTGAGGGCTGGATAGAAAGAGGTTATGAAGAAGATAAAACACAAATTCCGCTGGTTTCCACGTGTTTGCACATTTCCAAGGTGATGGAGAGGGCAGACGAGTTTGACCTGATTCATAACAATTTCGATTACCTGCCTTTGACCTACCTTCCGCTTATAAAGACACCGATGCTGACCACCATACACGGTTTTTCAGAGCCGGATATACTGCGTGTTTATCACGAGCATAGAGACACCTACTACGTTTCCATCAGTGATTCCGACAGAGACCCCGGATTGCCGTATCTTGCCACTGTTTATAACGGGATTGACCTTTCCAACCTTACCTTTAGAGAAACGCCGGGTGATAAGCTCGTCCATTACGGACGAATACACAATGACAAGGGGACACATCTTGCAATCGAGGTGGCGAAAAAATGCGGCAGGGATTTGATAATAGCAGGCATAATTCAGGACCAGGACTACTTCGATGAACTCGTCAAGCCACACCTTAATCAATCTTCGATTCAGTACATAGGCCCCGTTAATCCTGTGCAGCGTGATGCGCTTCTTAAAGAATCATACGCGGTTATTCATCTTAATCTGATTCCCGAGCGGTTCGGCCTGGTGATGGCAGAATCTATGGCGGCCGGCGTGCCGGTGATTGCGATGGATTTGGGCTCCTGCCGGGAGGTCATCGCGGATAAGCAGACCGGCTTTCTGGTTAATGATGTCGATGAAGCGGTGGAGGCCGTCGGCAAAATCGGGCAGATAGACCGCAGGAATTGCCGGCAGCGGGTGGAAGAGAATTTCACTATCGATAAGATGGTAGAGGGCTACGAAAAGGTCTATGAGGAAATATTCCGCAGAGAAGGAAAATATTGAAACAATTATCCCTGCAATACAATGAGAAAGTACCTTGTTAAATGTTCAATGTTGGTGTGTGTGCCGCTAATGGTAATTGTTCTATTGTGTGAGCGATGCCCGGCAAAGACGGGAGATTATCTATCACCGATTTCTGTTGTTGCCGGTGTCGATGGGAAGGTGCTTTATGTTGCCGAGGCCACTGCCGAACAGGTTGCGGTTTTTGATATCGCGTCCGGCAAGGTTAGCAAGGTGATACCGGTTGGGGAGAATCCTGTCGGCCTTGCGATTTCCGCCGACGGGAGCAGGCTTTATGTAACCTCTGCGGTGCCTGAAGGTAAGGTGCAGGTCATTGACGTTGGCGGCGGCAAGGTGACTGACATTATCGCCGTGGGCCATACGCCTGTTGCGGTTGCTGGGAGCCCGGACGGCAGGACGCTTTATGTCTGCAATCAGTTCAACAACAACATCGGCATCATCAACCTTGGGTCCAAAAAACAGGTCGCTACGATTGGCGTAACGCGTGAACCCGTTGCAGCCACAGTTACGTCGGACGGCAAATTTCTGTTCGTTGCGAATCATCTTCCCGCCGGCGCCGCCGACGCCGACTATGTTGCCTCGGTTGTTTCGGTCATCGACACGGCTGCAAGGAAGGTCGTTAAGAATATCGAACTGCCCGACGGCAGCACGAATCTTCGCAGGATAACCATCTCGCCGGACGGCAGGAACGCATACATTACGCATGTACTTGCCCGTTATCATTTTCCGGTGACATACCTCGAACGCGGCTGGGTGAATACCAATGCGATGACTATCATCGATGTGCCGGGGTGCAAGCTCGTCAATACCGTACTGCTTGATGACGTTGACCTCGGTGCGGCGAACCCGTATGATATTGCCTGTACGGCAGACGGCAAGAACATCCTGATAACCCATGCCGGCACATACGAGCTGAGCGTAATTGAACGCGAAGGGCTGCATTCGAGGCTGCTCCCGGCCCAGTCTGCCAGAAGCTTCACGTCTGAAATCCATTCAAAAGCAAGCAGGAAGCTCTTCGATGCCTCGTATTCCGCAGACGATATACCGAACGACCTTACATTCCTGGTGGGCATTCGCCGCAGATTGAAACTGGCCGGTATCGGGCCCCGCGGCCTCGCTGTCATCGGCACGAAGGTGTATATAGCAGAGTATTTCACAGACAGTATCGGCATAGTCGATATCAGCCCCGATACACAGCCCGGAGCCAAATCGATACCGCTGGGTAAAGTTAGAGACGTGACAACGGTTCGCAAAGGCGAGGCCCTCTTTAACGATGCTTCGCTTTCCTTCCAGATGTGGAATAGCTGCACGAGCTGCCATACCGGCGACGGACGTGCGAGCGCGCTGAACTGGGACCTGCTAAACGACGGAGTAGCTAATCCGAAGAATACCAAGAGTCTGCTCCTGGCACATAAGAGTCCGCCTGCAATGATTACCGGCGTTCGTGCAAATGCCGAAGCTGCAGTCCGCAGCGGCCTTCAATACATCCAGTTTGCCGAGGCTACTGAGGGGAAAGCACAATATATCGATGAATACCTGAAGTCTCTTACGCCCGTTGCCAGCCCGTATCTTGTCGGCGGGGAGCTGAGCAAGGCCGCTAAGGACGGCGAAAAACTCTTCGAGAAAGCGGGCTGCGGGCGGTGTCATTCAGGGCCGCTTTATACCAACATGGGCAAATACGACGTCGGCACAAGCACGGATGAAGAAGACTATAAGGAGTTTGACACGCCTACGCTCGCGGAAGTATGGCGCACGGCCCCATATCTGCATGATGGAAGGGCCGTGACAATCAAAGAAGTTTTGACAAAGTTCAATAAAGACGACCGGCACGGCGAGACCTCGAACCTCAGCGAAAAAGAAATTGCCGACTTAGCCGAATACATCCTGACACGGTAAAATCCGGTCTGTAGAGAAAGAAAATATTGAAATAATTACCCACAGGCTATACAACGATAAAAGTATAATAATACCAATTGTAATTAAAAGCTGCGCTTTATATAAAGAGCAGCGAGCCATCCCCAAGCTGCGCTTGAGGCTGCCACCCTTTTGTGCTAAACACAAGGAGCGCAGTAATTAAATGCAATTGGTATTACAC
>JBAQFY010000119.1:0-11264 GCA_049287505.1 Sedimentisphaerales bacterium
TTATGGTCTTCGGCGGCTTGTATTTCTTCTTTTTCCTGTTTTTGTTGCGAAACCACAGAACTGATTTTTGAGGCAAATTCAGAAATTGTCAAAGGAGGTGGTTTTTGCTGCGTGGCAGCCTCAAGCGAAGCTTGGGGATGAGCAGACTTGTCGTTATCGGCCTCGGCGGCAATGACGGCCTTTTGAACGGCCTGCTCGGCAGGTTCATCAGTTAAAGGCCGTAAATATATAGAAGAAGATGAGACCCTTTGCTCGGCCCAAATCAATTTCTCTCGAATTAATTCCAAAAGTGCAAGGAATAATCCAATCATTGCAAGACGATTGGTTCTGGACTCAAAGAGGCGTTCAAAAGTCATCGGGCCTTCTGTCTGCAGCCGATGCAAAATCTCTATCTGATACAAATCAATGGGCGTATCGTCCTTGATACGGCTGATGTCCCTAATAGTGCCGATGGCCTTGCATATTGAATCGAAGGCCTCGAGCAGGTCCCAGATACTGACCTGTTCAATATCAATCTCAAGCTCGGCGTTGGGCTTGAGCCGTTCAACAATAGTGCCGGGACGCGGGAAGCGTTCTTTTTGCTCATCGGCGGCGGCATTGAGCAGATTAGCGGCGTCCTTGAACCTCTTATATTCGAGGAGCTGGCGGATAAGCTCCGCGCGGGGGTCGGCAAAATCATCCTCTCCGAGCAGGGCTGAATCGGGTTCCGCTTTTGGCAGGAGCATTGCCGATTTTATCTGCATTAACGTTGCAGCCATTACCAGAAAGTCGCCGGCAAGGTCAATGTCAAGGATTTTGAGCATTCCGATATATTGGATGTACTGGTCGGTTATTTTAGCAATAGAAATATCATAGATGTCCACTTCCTCCTTGCGGACCAGATACAAGAGCAAATCCAGAGGCCCTGCAAAAATATCAAGATTTACACGGTAATCGGCCAATTTATGCCCTCGGTATTATTGCTCCTGTCTCTGTTGAGATTCCAAAATTTCCAATGCCTGCTGTGCATGGCTTTCAAGGACCTGCAGTTCCGGCCCTTCCACGGCAGGTATCGAATATATATTTGAAGCATTCTCGCCGGTTACAACCGATTTGATTCCAAAATCATCGAGCAACTGTCTGGCCAGCTCGGCTTCTATGTAACTTGGGAACTGTGCGATTGTAACAAGTTTATCAGCCATAATTACCTTCTCAGTCCGACAGCCTGGCGGGCCTTTTCGAGCGTCTCCCGGGCTACGGCTTTTGCCCGCCCGGCGCCGCCGGCAAGCACCTCTTTGACATAGTCGATATTATTTTCAAGCTCGGTTCTTTTCTGTCGGAACGGCTTGAAATAATCTGTCATCAGCTCGGCAAGGCGTTTTTTGGCCTGCCCATAGCCCATACCGCCATTTCGATATTTACTTTCCCACTCGGCCAACTCCTCCGGCGAGGCGACAAGCTTCAAAAGTGCAAAGACGTTGCATTTGTCGGGGTTTTTGGGGTCTTCGACCGGCGTGGAGTCGGTAACGATTTTCATAATCTTTTTTCTGACACTAACTTCCGGCTCGAATATCTCGATGGTATTTCCGTAGCTTTTGCTCATCTTTCGGCCATCGACTCCCGGAACAACGGCTACGGATTCGATGATGTGCTCTTCCGGCACGGTGAATATTTTGCCGTAAGCTTTATTGAATCGTACTGCGATGTCGCGAGTAACCTCGATGTGCTGTTTCTGGTCGGCGCCGACCGGGACAAGGTCGCTGTTGTAAATGAGGATGTCTGCGGCCTGGAGGACAGGGTAGGCGAACAGGCCGTGGTTAGGGGCCAGACCCTGAGCGACTTTGTCCTTGTAGCTTGTGCATCTCTGCAAAAGGCCCATCGGGGTTATGCAGGAAAGCAGCCAGGTCAGCTCTGTAACCTCGGGCACATCGGATTGTCGCCAGAAGACGGTTTTTTCGGTATCGAGGCCCAAAGCGATGTAATCCATTGCGACATCAAGCGTATGGCCGGCAACCTCGGCCGGCGTTGGGTTGCTGGTAAGAGCATGGAAGTCGGCGATAAAATAAAAACAGTCATGCTCGGCCTGTAATTGCAGATGCTGACGCATGGCACCGAAAAAGTTGCCTATGTGAAGTTTGCCGGATGGTTGTATGCCTGAAAGAATCCTCAAAATAAGCTCCCGATATCAAAAAACCAAAAACTTATATCCGAAAACGTAAAACTATCCCATTAAAAATAACGGTATTGGAAACGGATGTCAATGATTTACAATCAAGAATATGGGATTGTTACAGGCAAGGCGAAAAAACCTCTTTGGCCAAAAAGCAATTCGCCCGAACCAGCCCCCGCAAGCAGCAAGCGGGGGCAAAATTATAGCCGGTTCGGGCGTGTGCTTAACTGTTGGTTGTATCGTATATGAGCTGTTGACCCCCGCCGGCAACAAGCGGGGGCTTGCCCCCGCCGGCAATAAGCGGGGGTTGACGTCTCTCTGAAATCCTTGTTACAAAGTCTTTGTCCAATCCTCCTCTCTTTCACCGTGATACGTTCTTAGGACATACTCAAATTTCCTTGCCGACCTTGGCTTGAGCGTTAGGGTGAATTTGACGGTGTCCTTGTCCACTTCCTCGAATTTGTCAAAGTCGCCACTTTTGGTCAGATTCCAGTATGACGTGTTGAAGTTGCGCTTAATCTCGACCTTAACGTCAATGTCGCGAGTATTTTTGACCTCAATTTTGAATGTGCGAATCTCGTCCCAGCCGGAAACGTCACCGCGTCTGTCAAACCTGTAGTTTTCGGTCTGAAAATTCATTAGTTTCGGCTCGACAACAACATTGGCAACCGCCCCAAGATTAAGCTCCACATCCTCATCCACAGGGATATACTTAAACGAGGATTGGCCGGTATATGACAAGTGCCCCTCATCTCCAACGCTTCTATAAACCTTGAGCATTCCGCCTGGAATTGGAGTTTCGCCAAGTTCGTGCTCTTTATCGTTCTTGAAATTCAGGAAGCGAACAACAGAGGTTCCGTAACGTTCTTCTTCGTATTTATAAAGATTCACCACCGGCACCCTGTCAACATCAAAGCTGAGCAGCCGTTTCGACCAGCCGGTCGGTATCGTCTCCTTGCCCTCAATCGTATAAAGAAAATACTCGCTAAGGCCTTCTTTTCTAATTTCTTTCTTCACAAGCAGATCCACCGCAGCTTCTTCTGCTAAAGCAGCAAATGCTTTTTTGTCCTCCATCCGTGCTCTGGGAGCCGGCGCCATTGCCGACAAGGGAACTACTTCGCCTGGTCTGCCATAAGGATACTGCCGTCTGGCAAGCTCAGCAATCTCATCGAGTATGTGGACTTTGCCGACAATCAGTCGTGTCTGGGCGTTTTCGTAATCCTCGCCGCTGTTGTTTGTTACCCGTACATAACCCTGCAGGCGCATCGTCTCTTCATTTTCTGTAAGCGTACCCATATAAAACGCCCGCCAGGAAAGTCCACTGGTCAGATATGTAATCTCCACCGGCACCTTTCCGCTTACGCCGCTTTCGATATTCCATAAGCCCAGGTTCATCACCCTCGGCGGATAAGTCAAATCAGCAATGTCAATTTTATCCGCATCGGCCTTAGGCAGCATCTCTAAGCTCGTCGGGTCGATGAGCGTATTGGCCCAGGAAAACTGCAGCTTGTTTTCTCCGTCTTTCAGTGTCAGTGCCCTGCTTTCACGCACCAACGTCATATCCGCTGAGTTATAAATCGTAAGCTGCACGGTATCCCGCGAAGGCAGTGTAACCAGATCGACCTTGGCTTGGCTGGCCCCGGCCATCACAACGATTATAAATAGTATAAATATTACGCGTTTCATTTTGCTGCTCCTTTAGTTTAAACAGTTCAAGGTTTTATCTTCTTATCACCGGCTCCGGTCTCGGAGGTTGCGGCCTTACATCTACTCCCGGCCGTATATTACGGCGATGATAGTGCATCGTCAGCTCCTCCGTGGCCGGGCCGGACTCGGTGCGAGCGGGAAGCTTAATCTCGAACTCAAGTGTATTAGCGTCCTTTTTCTCGTAATTCATATTACACTTTTCCATATCCCACTGGCCGGGGATGTGTTGTATCATCGTAAGCTCAGCAGCGCTGTCCTTGAAATTCTCAATCTTTGCAGTGATTATTTCGTCGGTATCATAGAGAACAACTTTCGGGCTTTTATCGTTGTTCCTTCGTATGTTGATTTGAGTGTCCCTCATTTTTCGCTGTGTTACGACGATGTCCCTGCTGTCACCTATATAAAGTTCCGTCTTCTCCCCGACCGGCACTATAGCTGTTACATCCTCACCCAAAAAAATGGTGCTGTCGTGTCCATCGTCCTGGAAGAGCCGTGCCTTGCCGCCCCAGAGTGCAAATTCGCCCAATCCGCTATTAGCATCATTGACAATTCGATAGCTTACCGGGATACCCACATTTCTATTTTCTAACTGTTCAGGGTCCCACGGCAGCTTGGCTGCGTCAAACGTCCAGATTTTTGTAATCGGCACCTTCGGGGCTTTTAGAAACAGCATCTGCTTGGTCTCCTCATGGTCGATACCCTGCTCAAAGGCCTCGCCGTAATCCAGAAGCACCCGCGCCTTATCGAAATCCTCACCTGAGAAATTCCGCAGCACCAAGTAGCTTTTCAAATCAACGAAGGTTTCAGCCTTGTCGGCTATCGCCTTGTAAGTAATCAGCCGGTCGATATTGCTCAGCAGATAGCTGATTCGCGCCGTCTCGGCATAGTCACCATCGCTGCTGATTTCCCAGACCAGGGCTGCCTCATCAGGTGGATAGCTTACGTTTAACAGTGTTACCTTATCAGGATGGTCAAGCGGCCTTAATCGAATTGAGTCGGCATCGATGCTCACAGCCTTCCACGAAAAGTCCACCTTGTTAAGCCCTTTTTGCAGCGTCAGCACACGTTCTTCCTCAATCAACGTCGCCCACGGGTTGTCCAGGCGAATCACCGTCGCCGCCCGCTCAGGCAGAGCCACTAATTTGATTCTTGCTTCAGCGACTGTGACAACTGCAAATCCAAGAACCATTGCCAAAATTTTGTTTCTTTTGCCGTTCATAATTCAATCTCCTAAAAGTTTACTTCTTACTTTTACATATTGTCATTCCTGCGAAAGCAGGAATCCACTTGTTTCGTCATTGCGAGCGAAGCGAAGCAATCTCAACACTTTCTACTTTTTAATTTTCCTTGTCCAATCCTCTTCTCGCACACCATGGTACGTCGTTACCGTGTATTCAAATGTCTGCTTGCTTCGCGGTTCAAGGTTTACTTTGAAACGAGCGTGCGTGGCATCGTGCTTTTCGTAAGAGATATTTTCGTCGTCGAACCGTAATGTCCAGTACGCGGTGCTAAAGCCGCGGGTAATTTCAATCTCTATGGCTAATGTCCGGGTATTAGTAATTTCTATTTTCCAGGTTCGTATCTCATCCCAGCCGGCAACGTTTCCCCTGTTGTCGAACATATAATTATCCGTTTTGAAATCCATCAGCTTCGGCTCAACGCCAACCAATCGGGCCGGGCCAAGATTCAACTCAGCCTCTTCATCCACCGGAATATATTTAATACTCGTCCCGCCTACGTATGATAAATAGCCCTCGTTATCGGCCTGGCCGTAAATCTTGACGTCCCCGTCCGGAATCGGCGTTTGGCCCAGATTATGCTCCTCGTCGTTTGCAAACTTAACAAATCTTATTGTCTGCTCGCCCCAGCGCTGCTCGTCGTATTTATACAGACTCTCGACCCCAATATCAGCGGCATCGAGCGAAAGCAGTCTCTTGCCCCACTTATCCGGTATGGTCTCGGTTCCCTCAATCGTATAAAGAAAATACTCACTAAGCCCTTCTTTGATGATTTCCTTGCGCCTCAGCCCGCCCAAACTGCGAGAACTGTCAAGGGCATAAAGGTAGAGGTCCGCACGCTTAGCCTCCCCATCGTATAATACACCGCCGGCTGCGCCGGTAATGAGCTCGCTAATTGGCCTGTCATAAGGATACTGGCGTTTTGCCAGCTCGGCTATCTCATCGAGGATATGCACTTGACCGACAATCAGCCGGGTCTGGGCATTTTCATAATCCTCCCCGCTATTATTACCGACTCTTACATAGCCGGCCAGTCGCATCGTCTTTTCATTCTGCGCAAGCGTTCCCATATAGAACGCCCGCCAGGAAAGTCCGCTGGTAAAATACGTTATCTCGAACGGTACCTGGCCGCTGACCTCTGAGCGAATGAGCCAACGGCCAAGCTCCCGCAGCCTCGCTGGAAACACTAACTGCTGTATATCAATTTTGTCGGCCTGAGCCAAAGGCTCCATTGAAAGCGACGTCGGGTCAATCAGAGTATTGGCCCACATAAACTGCAGCCAGTTCCAGCCTTTTTTAAGCGTTAAATTCCTGCGCTCCCGCACGAGGGTCAAATCAGCGGAATTGTAAATCGTAAGCTGCACCTTGTCCCGTCTCGGCAGTGTTACCAATTCAATCGCACTTGCCGGCGCAAAAGGCGGCTGTTCCGGTATTGCAGCCTCCGCGGTTCCACCAAATGCAGCATACCTGTCAGCTTCCTTTTCCTTCGGTGCCATCGCAAATGTTGTCTTCTTATCTACATCTTTATCCAAACCCCGAACTGATGTAATCTCCGGTATGCTCGTGAGCTTTACTTCCTCCCCCGGTATAGGCCCTTTTGCAACTTCACGTCTCTTTGCTCCATCCCTGTTTAATTGAGTGGCTAAGAATAGCAATCCAACCAGCAGCACCGCCGCTGCCGAGCTGAGCCACGCATACTTCTTGAATGAAACAATTCTTGTTCGTACAGGCTGTTGAGTTTGCTCTGTTACACGCGAAATCAAATCCTCGGAAACTTCAACCTCTTCTCGAAGCAAATTCAGAGCCGCAAACTTCCGCTGTAATTTTTCCAGATGCTCACGACATTCCCAACAGCCTTGGAGATGCTCGGCCGCTTCTTTTATTTGCATATCAGACACCAGTTTGAACTGGTATTCGATAAGCTCTCGTTCTGTAAGATGATTTTGCATTTTCGTACCACCTACACACCAGGTAATTTTTGCGCCAGCGTCCTCAGCGCCCTGTACATTTGTGTTTTCACCGTTCCGAGAGAACAGCCCATAACCTTTGCTACTTCCGGGTAACTTAGCTGCTGATAATAGGCCAGAACAAGCGTTGCCCGTTGTCTTGCCGGCAGCGAGTCGATTGCATTTCTGACCAGTTCGGTCTGCTCCGCTCTTGCCGCCTCCTGCGAAGGCTCGCACGAATCGTCCGCTAATGCAACAGCACCCATCTCTTCGCTGTCCTGGTCTGTACAATCGAGTCTTTGATTCAAAGATACAATCCGCATCCGTCTGTGCCTCCGCAAACCATCAATAGCCACATTTGTTGCAATGGTAAAAAGCCAGCTCTTAAACTGACTGCCGCGAAACGTATGGGCTTTTTCATGTACACGTTTGAACGTCTCCTGAAAAAGGTCTTCTGCCTGGTGGTGATTACCGCTCATTCGCCTCAAATATCCTAATATACTGTCCCCGTATCGGCGTACAAGCTCACTGAACGCCGTCGAATCGCCCCTACAATGGGCCTCGAGCAAGCTTTTATCGGTGTTTTCCATTGAGGCTATTTACTCCAGCTACTTGTATAAACGGCTATCGTAGCCCTTAGGTTGACAAATAACGAAGTAAATTTTTTGTAAAATTTGAGTTTCTTGATGTTATGTGCCTGCAGGTCTTCTCCGCATACGTCATTGGCAGGCCGGGCCGCCGATATTTTCCCCCCCGGCAATTCGATATATAACTAATGAAAGTATATTTCTCTGGTTGGCTATCTTGTCTCTTTTTGCTCCGGCACCGGCTTGTTCATCGCCCAGAAGACAGCGTTGATAAGCAGTTGGCGAAATTGTGCATTTTGAAAGTCGTCCGGATGGCCTAACGATGTGTAGAAAATGCGGGAGTTCTTATACATGTTTGTCCAGGCCGCCGGCTCAGGCTCATTATCGGGAATCGTGCCAATCAACAGCCGTTTCGTTGAGTCAGTTAGCGGTCGTACCTCATATAGTGAGCCGTTGCTTGTGAACGGCAGTTGCACGCCGGCAAGTATCGGATGAGTATCGGCACCGGCGGCGGCCGTAACAGTGCACTTTGGCCCGCTGCCGTGATGACCATGATAATTTCCGCCTAAGACCTCGGGGTCTAACTTCTGCCATTCGATAAAACCATCCGGTGCATCACCGCGAGTATCAAACGCATGGCTGGCGGTCCGCAACCCAATCAATGGCCTGCCGCTCTCCAGGTAGTCTCGGAAATATTTCATTTGCTCGGGCGGCAGCGCTCTGCGCCGTGCGAATAGCACCGCTAAATCCGCATTCGTCAGCGCCTCCATACCCGCAATATAGTAACGCCCTGGGCCTGTGTTGTTCGTGCTGCCCTGGAGTACTTCGCAATACAGTCCGTATTTCGTTTCCAGCTCATGTGCAAACTCTGGCAGTGTATGGGCAGCCTCGTATTCGCTTTCGGCTGAAATGAACACCACACGCGGACGTTTGTCGTTTTTGAAACAAAATTGCGGCCGGCCTGTGAATACCGTTGAAGTAATCGTCGGGCAGACGTACTTTTCTAAATGTTCGACTACAAGGTCAGTGCCGGTAAAATGGCTGACAAAGGGGCTCATCCGCGAGTTGTACATAGTATCGGTCATATCGCGCATCAGCACCACGTTTTTGCCGTACCTGGCCATATTGCGAAGCCCGAAGGGCCGGCCAAGAACGCACATATTCGTATGCACGCCCATAAGGATAACGTTGTCGATGCCGCGCTGCTCTAACAGGTTCCATATTTCCACGCCCGAATCGCTGATAGCGTCTTCATTGCGAATCTCTATAGCTTCTATCTGCCTGCGCCAGGGCGAGCCCTGCTTACACTGAGGCTGGCAATCGCAGCCCCCGTCCGAGTGGTCGATTGGGTATCCTATGGTTTTTTCCTCATCATCAATCCAGTTACACCATTTACTTATATCCTCCGGGATATTTGCAGCCTTAGGTGCAACCTGGGCACGCTTGCGGGCCGGATGGTTCTCGTAAAAATCGACCGTACCGCTGGGCGAATGTACTATCAATATACCCATGTCACGCGCTTTGCGAACAATCTCATTCATTCGTGGCGCAAGCTCCGTAACTCGGCTGGTAGCGCCTTTACACCAGTGCTCATTCCACATATCACAAATGATGATAGCGGTTTGCCTGGTGTCCCATTCGAGCTTGTTCTGCACGACCCTGAATCGACCCGTACCATCTGATAGCGGCGCACGACTGCGTGCATCAAGGGCCAGTTTTTGTCCAGAGCTGCCGACACCCTCGGCCCGGACCATGGTATAAGGGCTAAGTAATAAGCCTGACAATAATATGCAAACAACGGCTAACATCCTGAATCGACGAGTCTTCATAATAACTGCCTCCCTAAACATAAGTACTGAATCTGCTCTGTAGAAAAGACTGTGTGTCATTTCGATCGTAGCGATGCGAAGCATCGCGAAGTGGAGAAATCTGTTTGAAATACAGGTTTCTCGGCTCGCTCGAAATTAAATCTAAAATGTTTTCTACAGAGTATGCTGAATCATTAAAACAGATTGTGCCACACTGCTATCCGGAAAT
This sequence comes from Sedimentisphaerales bacterium, assembly GCA_049287505.1. Lineage (GTDB taxonomy): Bacteria > Planctomycetota > Phycisphaerae > Sedimentisphaerales > Anaerobacaceae > NIOZ-UU13. Next base: position 9,665 of record JBAQFY010000119.1, read on the forward strand.
ACCTGAATTTATTACCTGTTGCTCTGCCACAGTTCGATTGATAGATGTCGTTGTGAGCCCTTCGCTTCACTCAAGGATAAACTCCGCGAATCAATCTCTATTGTTCAAAAGCAAGAGATTGCCACGGCCCTTCGGGCCTCGCAATGACAACTCCTCAAATTATATGCGACATAGTACTACTGCCCTGTCAAAGCTCAAATGATGGTTTGTCATTCCCGCGAAAGCGGGAATCCAGACTTATTGATAGTACTGGATTCCGCATCAAGTGCGGAATGACAGCCCTCAAAGCACGCCTGATAAAGCACTACTATCCGGCTGTAGGATAGCACAGAAGTGAACTAAATACAAGCTTATTACTCGCTCACCCATCTACTTCCATCGAAGCTGCTGGAGTTCTTCTTTTGTGCGGATGAACTTCACGGTGCCGTCATTTAAGAGGACACATCCGCCCTTTGGCTCGTGGTTATCAAAAGTAAACAATTCAGGCCCGCCGTGCTGATTCCAGCCAGCCTTGGTCTCAAATAGAAGCACCATATCCGGCGAAGAGTCGTATTTGCAATCTGGATTCATCGCGTAATGGCATTTGCCCTCACCCCCTGTTGGACATTTGAAATGCCCCATCATTCTTTCGTCGCTGACGTAAGAAGTATTTGTTCTATTTCGCATAATGGCATCACACCACTCAGCGGGCTCAGGATACGAATTGACCTTCCCTTTATACAGAGGACCCGCAGTGTATATATTCTGCATATTCCATGCACATTGAAATCGCAATTTAAACGGCTGCATCTCCACAGGTTCTATTTGTTTTACATCAGGCAATCCTCTTGGGTAGGTGAAAATATGACTGTCCTCAGTTATTATATCATTCTCAAGTACCGTAAAGGATATTAGACGCTCGTTATTACGATAGCAATGGATCTCAATAGGATTTATACATGGGTAAGTGACATTCCGGCGCCTAACGTAGGATCCTAAGCTCACATCGTGAGAAAAGGCCTTAATGCGTTCCGGATCATTCACTGTGAAAAACTCGATAGACTGTATATATTCTTTCTCCTTTGTGCTCAGTATACTACGCTGCAGAGCAGTGGAGGGGAGAAAATAGTCCAGCGTCGAGTTGGGATACCGAATCTCGATACGGTTGCAACTGCTCAGGTCCGACGGCGAGCGATCTGGAAGGCAACCAGAACAAGACAGCACTACAACCAACAAAATAAGACATAGGACAAGAAATATGAACGCTCTAAACATGGCGTTTGAAGTCTCTTTTCTGGAACGGTCAGTATTGTCTCTCATACTTGCTCCTTTACTTGTAGTGAATAAGGAACAACCCAGTATTATAGTTTGTCTTATAAGAATCACAAGCGTCATTAGAGGTTCGGCAAATAGCAACTCCCTACCAGCTATAGGGCTCGTTGAGTATGTCATCTCTATTAGGTACCGTTCACCGGGAACATACAGACGAATATTACGCCGTGTCTTGGGACTTTGGCCTTGAACTGATTTTTGTACGTGCCAAGGTCTTTTTGTCGCCAGAGGTCTCGGACTCGATGCGGGCCTTCTATGCCAAGGTCTTTCCAGGAGACTCTTATATCGG
>JBAQFY010000120.1:0-5255 GCA_049287505.1 Sedimentisphaerales bacterium
AACGATTACGATGACTTGCGATTCGCTGCTTGTCAGGCATGGCAAGCGGTATGTCTTGAACCGTCCCTTATCCGTAGCATATGCCACTGCACTTATGTTGAGCGCAAAAATTTATTATGATTGGTATTAAATCAAATTTTTACTATTTTATTTGAGGGGTATACTTCAGGAAGTTTGGTTGGGCTATCTCCTCAAAACTATTTGCCGTCAGCAAAACGACACAGCATGATAACTTCGGTTAAGGGTCTGTGCAAAGTAGAAAGGCGTCTTATAAAACTCGTATTTCCCATTTAACTTCACAAATGGCATTTCTGCGCGCTCTGACACTTTTCCTGAGACGCTTCTATGAAATTCAAACCCTGTATGTTACGAAATCACAGCTCATTTGTCACGCACTACTTGGGAAATCCAGGATAAAACAGGCGCAAATAATAACGTATTAACTATCCGCAGGCAATAAAACCTTAAGGAGACTTTAGGCGTATTCGATCGGCTTAGTGGATTTGAGATAATTCTTTTGTTTTTGTGACGTGTTAAATGATGTGTCTTACAGAGTTGTCAAGGACATTTTATTGCGCTTAGATTACTTACCCTACATACTGGCTTCTTGCCTCTGCAATGAGCTTGAGCATCTGGTCGGCCTGGGTTTGAATTTCAGGGTTGGTATTTGTTACTCTCGCACTCCATTTGCTGTACTCTTTATTCAGATGTTTACGAGCTTTTTCCTTATTCATATCTGAAGTGACACCGAGGATAGTTTCTATGTCCAGGACTTCATGCATATCGACTGGAAGAACTTTTTCCATCATAAAGCGAAATTTCTTTGCGTCAACTTTGAGCCAGCTCGCCAGGTTTTTCAGGACAGTCAATTCTTCTGTTGTAACGGAGCCGTTAGCTTGTGCCACGTACAAGCAAAGATTCAAAATGTCATAGCGTTCTGCGAGAGGTGCAATTTCAACAATCTCTCTACAAATATCATAACTGTTAAGTTGATTTCCATCGCGGAAAAAAGCAACGGTTTCGTTCAACGCCTTTTCAAGTTTACGCCGTGCTTTATCGGATGCCTCGGACAGGTCAATATTGTCCCTTGCCCATTTTTTGATGACTTCAACCTCACAGTCGTACAGCTTGTTATCTGCGGCACTGACGGTAAACGCCAGCGCAACAGCCAGTGTTTTTGTCCGTTTGACATTTTCCTGCAAATCAAGATAGCCGAAATCACGATTGTGATAAGCAAAATAGCAGCGGGCCCAAGCAAGCTGTTCACCACCCTCAGCGGGGAATATTGATGTAATGAACATCAGCTCCCTTTTTCCTTTGTGGGGAAGTGACAACCAGTCAAGGCGCAGCCGGGCAATGGATGTCCAATTTGATATGGTCGTAACCTGGTGCGGAAGCTTGCCGAGCTTAGCGTTGTAACAGAAAACAGGCGAATCCGGCATTTGCCACTGTTTAACCAGGGTTTGTACTGGTTTGCCTTGAGCTCTCGGTTCAGTTACGTCCACGATGGAAATGCTCAAGTTTGCGGAGCTCACGTCCTGTGGGGCATGTATTGAGCCGCAGATTTCAACGTTAAAAGCATCAGAATCGCTATCATCGTCCTCCGAAAGGAGTCCTTCGGTCTGCTGTTTCGACAGCTTTACACGGCAATTAAGAACAGTCAAATCAAGCTCAGGGGAAGACTTGATACATGCGTTGGGATTTGCTTTGGGCGAAACCGAAACCTTGATGTAATTAATCAAATCCGAGAAGCTCAAGTGTCTAATTAAATCCCCTGACCTTAAACGACTTACCAATTCGGCAAGCTTTGTGCGACTAATCAAACTAAAAAGAATCATTGACGCAGATGCTGCCACTCCAATCAAAATTGGTATCAGAAGTTTGCTCATCTGCCTACCTGCGAGTATCGCTACTCAATTTTGAATGACTTCAATTGTTTATTCTTTTCTCTTACATCGCTTTCGCCCATTTCACCATTCTGGTTCAGGCAAAAATCAACTTCAAGGACTTTGCCGGATTCAACGTCTTCGAACCTGCAGTGCATCCTCTGGTTGACATCATAGCTGTATGTAACCTTAATGGGGCGGTCGGCCGGCCGATTCGGGGGAAGCTTAAATTTATGCGTTGCAATCTTATTTACGTACTCGACAGCGGTATCTTCCCCTTGGGTTACTGTTACCTCAAGGTCTGTTTGTCCCTCAGTGAGGGTATAGAACGTTTGGGTGATTTCACAGGGCAGCGGTGTATTTTTCTTCAAGATGATACGATTCTCAATTACACGTCGGCCGGTTTCCTTGTCAACAGGAGCGCAAATGGTACCATAACTGTGATTGCAGACATCAGTGAGGTTAATGTCTTTCAGTCCGTTAGAGACACCCGCCGGCACCACATCAGATTTTTCTCGGAGCATTGTCAATCCGGCATGTAATGCGGCACCCAGTGCGACACATTCATCTACGTTCACCGCCGTCTCCGGTGCGGCTCCAAACATTTTCTTCAGACGCTGCTGGACCAATGGTATCCGGGTGCTGCCGCCTACAAACAGTACCTTATCAATCTCGGAAGGTTTTACACCTGCCTCCTCAAGCGCCACTTCCACTAAGATATCTGCACGAGACATCAGCGAAGAAATGGCCTCTTCGAACACCTCACGTGTAATTTCCACTTTCATACTGCCTGCCGGTCCGTAGAGTATCTTTTTGGCAACGGGACGCCGCGACAATGTCTTTTTGATATCTTCGGCCTCATCTTCGTACTTTGCTCTATCCTCATCGGAATTAACCAGCTCGGTGTTGAATTTGTCCCTGTAGTTCTGCTGCAGAATCTCTAATATTTTCCGGTCAAAGTCAATGCCGCCAAGGGCGTGGTCGCCCTGTGAGCAAATAATATTCATTTGATGACCGTTGACATCCATTATTGTTACATCGAAGGTTCCTCCGCCGAGGTCATATACGAGGACCTTTCCGGAAACCTTGCGCGTGGTAGCATAATACAAGGCGGCTGCCACAGGCTCATTGACGATTCCAATCACGTTCAGACCGGCCATAGTCCCTGCGTCCATGGTGGCTTTCCGGCGAACCTCGTCAAAATGGGCAGGAACAGAGATTACGACATCATGGATTTGGTCATCCCCGACTGAGCAGTCCTGCTTGAGCTTTTTCAGAATCAGCGAGGACAATTCCACGGCCGTCCAGTCCTTATTATCGATACGCTTGCGATAGTTCGGGTCCCCCATATTCCGCTTTATCCAACGAACGGACCTTTTGGCGTTTAGCCGCCGTGAATTAATAGCTTCGATTCCCACCCGGATTGTATCGGAGTTTTCTTCATCGAAGAAAATAGCGGACGGCGTAAGCCTTTCGCCATCGGCATTCGGGATTATTTCGGGTTTGCCGATAGCATTGAGAGTCGCTAACGCTGAGAAAGTTGTTCCCAGGTCTATGCCTACTATGTTAGCCATTTTACACCTCTTGTTTTCATTCGAACTCCCACTTTCGACTTATTGTTAAACATTTTCTAATAAACCTAACCGAAGAGCTTAACCTGAGCCGTACGTACTACTTTTATATTCTCCTCGTTAATAAAGTATTGATAACCTGGTCTAATAACTTTTGCAATCTTGCCTTTTTGTTTCGAATTGTTACAGGGTTCCTTGTCTTTAACGGCTTCAGCATACTTCTCCTGCCCGCGATAATTACTGTTTACTTCGGGCTCAAATTGCTCAATGCCGCTTGAATCCAGAGCAAATATCAGCTCATCTTTTATGTCCTCAAGTTGTTCGGTCGTAGTGCCCTCGCTGGAGAGCTGACTGATACGGTTTTCCAGATTGTCAATGCAGCGGATAATTCGCAGGCAAAAAGTCCTGACAATATTCCAGTCATACCCATCCTGGAGTTTTTCCACTCTTTCCTGCTGGCAGGAAGCATATTCACGAATAGCTGAGACCTGCTGAGCAAGGTCTTTAAGGGTGCTATCGAGCGGTTTCGAATGCTCGATTATGGCCTGCTGAACGCTTTGAGCCGTCAATTCTTCCAGCTTTTCAGTTTGGGCTTTAAGTGAATCTTCGAGTCTCGCTATAGAATCATCATATTTTTCATCGGAAAGCAGCACGCCAAATTTTTCCGCATTGTCATTCGAGTAAGCACCCAAAAGCTTTTTAGACCGTTTGCTGTCGCGGTTATCAGTGCGGGACTCGCTTTTCGTAAAGAGAGCTTTCTCTCGGCTGTTAAGTTTAGGCTTACGCTTGACAAAATTCCGAAGACCGTTTGGATGTGTCTCAAGCCCGCGTTTTTGTTGATTTAGTTCTTGCTCTTGCTCCCGATTTTCTCCATTCTTTTCGGCGCTCGTCTTAGCCTGCTTTTTGTCTTTGGTCTTTCTTTGCCTGCTAAGAATATCTGGCAACAATCTCTTCAAGCCGGACGAACCTCTGATAGAAAACCGAACTAACCATAGTAACAGGTACCAGGCAAAAATTGTCCCTCCCATAGATGTACAAACAATAGAGCCCGTAAGGACAAACTCACTCAGCTCTTTGTGCTTCTTGTACCTGTTTAATTCGTTTTGCCAGTTCTCGCCGTAAAGAATATCTGCAAAGGGATAAACATCTGTTTCCCCCGCGGCCAATTTGCCTAAATCAGCTTGGAGCCTCTCTTGCTGTTCTTGCTTTAGTTGTTCTTCTGTTTTGGTTTTCCCGTCTCCGTCCAATTCAAAGGGCAGCTTGGCTTGCTCGTCTGGAAACGACTGAAGCCACTTATTATATTGCTTGAGATATTCACCTGTTCCTAAATTATACTTCGATTCATAGCGAGCAGCCCTCTCTTGTTGCTTTCTTTTTTCCACGAGGACCCACCCAAGCATAGAGCCGCCGACGAGGAGTAATACTGAACCAAGAATGATAACTTTTTTATACATTATCTCAAATCTTAATTGTTAATCGTTTCCTTTTTTACATCTCTTATGCTGACCGGAATCTGCGTCTTCGTCTATGATAACTTCGTCTGTTTTGCTGCAAGTATCGGTTACACGCAGCACCTCTTCTATTGTTGTCAGGCCCTGCTTTACTTTCACAAGTCCGTCGTCAAACAAAGTCCCCTGTCCGTTTTCACGAAACATCCGACGCATATTATTGACCGATGAGTCCCTGTTAATCATATCCCTGAACGCCTCATCAATAACCAACAGCTCGTAAATACCGACACGCCCTGCATACCCCGAGCCTCTGCAATCATCACAGCCGGCACCGTGATAAAGCTGTT
>JBAQFY010000121.1:0-2144 GCA_049287505.1 Sedimentisphaerales bacterium
TCGCGGAACAGCAATAATCCCGATGTCGATTTTTCGCCTTTTCAACGTCTGAAGCTCTGAAATATCTTCAATCGTAATATTTTTTATTTTTCTGCCGATTTTCTTATGGTTACTATCGAAAGCGGCGGCAATCTCAAAGCCATATATCCCAAAACCGGGGTATGCCAGAACCGCTGAGCCCAGATTACCAACGCCGACCAGAGCCGCCTTGGGGGCGACATCGAGTTTGAGGATTTTGTTAATTTGCCTGATAAGCTTTGTGGTGTTATAGCCCACGCCGCGTTTCCCGAAGCCGCCAAAATACGAAAAATCCTTCCTTATCTGCCAGGGATTAACCCCGAGAAAATCGGCTAAATCCCGGCTGGATATGCTCCGCTGTCCCTGTTCCGACAGAAACAGCAGCCCGCGCAGATAAATCGGCAGCCGTCGAATAGTTTCATCCGGAATCTTACGGTATCTCATAAATTTTACTACGGATACTTGGTGCTTGTGTTCACATTCACAAATTAAAACTGCAGTTTACAAAACAATTGTATGCCTGTCAAGAAAAAATGCCTCAAACTTTGGGGTTTTCTCATAAGCTTCTCCGCAACAAATCCTTGTGAAGCCAAAAACAGGTATTTATTGCTTCAGTTAGACCCATTAACAGTCTGTACACAAGAAAGTCCGGTTTGTCAGGTAGCGGCTGGCTGAGGCAGACCAATCGGTCACCAATATCTGGATGTCCCTCGACAATCCAACCTAAATATATCATCACCAGAACTGCCAGCAGAACCAAACGGCGAATCGCAAACCAACGGAGAGTCCTTATCTTTTCGAGATTCACTTGACTCTTGAGAAAACGAATGGCCTCTTCACATTCCCATCTTCGCAGGTAATAACGCAAGATTCGTCTGGCATCATTAGCATTTTCTACCGGTAGATTTGTCAGCAGCATCAGTGGCGTATCACACCCGGCCAGACGAGAGACAACCATTGTTAGATTTTCTTTTCTGTCGGGCAGACGAACCTTGACCCAGCCAACCTGACTAAGGCGGAAAATGACTTTGCCGTGACGTTTGACCACCTTTGAGAAGTAATATGGAGTGGGGGTTTGCTCAGCAAGCTGACGTGCCTGTATAGCTATCCACTGCCCAGAGTTAGATTGCTCAGAATCGCCCGAAAACCGCAATAAATGGCGTTTTCCAACAAGGCGAGCGACAAAACAATATTTGTTATCCAGCCAATCTTCAAACATAACCCCTGCATCAAATCCACAATCGATTACCAGCACACCACGCCCGCTCGTAAGCTCAAAGATTTGATGAACTGCCTTGAGGACCACAGGATTTTGTCCTGGGCTGTAAGGCTCTTCATGGCTGAAGGGCTCAAGTAGTATAGGGACGGGATTGTGACGACTCAGTGACGCATACATCTCCAGCAGCCAGTAACCATTCACCAGTTCGCCTGTACTACCGTCGCGAACAATGGCCAGATAATCCATCTTTTTTGCCAATGGTTTGGCCATATCCGATAGGTCAAGGATGATGACCGTGTCGTCCTTGAAGTAAGGAAGCCAAACTCCTGGTAATGCCTCTTTCACGTTGTGGTCAAAGCTGCTATTTTTTATCAGATGTCGGTCAATACGGTCCAGTCGTGATATAAACTTTGTCTGTTGGTCTGACAGATGTCGTGCCATCTGGCAAACAATGGGTCGGCCGGCTCGCAGCAGTCCGATGAGACCGTCTCGCAAGAATTTTTTATCCGGCACTGACAAATTTTTGCCGATTTCTTTGAGATAATCGTGCAGGTTAGACGATATTGAATCCATTAAAGCAAGGCGTTTTAGCATAATGCACCTCCTTGTGTAATAAGGGTTTATATCAAATTACAAACTACTCCTTACATCGTCATACACAGGGGGTGCATCTTGAATTGAATCTCCCTCCAGAAAAACTTCAAAAAAATCCCGAAGTTTGAGAATAATTGTCCGGCGAAGGAGCGGGATGAAAGAATTGAGGGGCTTTGCAGTAGAGAGCCGGTTTTCGGAGTCTGTTGCGGCTGTTTCAGGGTGGTGGGCGGTGCCTTGTCTGCTATGCGGCGGTGCCTGGCAGGCGGCGGTCAGAAGTTTTTTAATATAGTGGCTGTGTGGATTGCAAGCAGTA
>JBAQFY010000122.1:0-6413 GCA_049287505.1 Sedimentisphaerales bacterium
AATCGACATAGGTATGCCCTCGCGGGCTTTCCCTGTCACACCACCGGGCATACGGGTCCGTACCACGGCGGTTCGGTTGGTTAAGCTGTTCCCTGTTCTGCCAATAAAGAAAGACCCAAAGAACTAAAGTGAGCATTTGGAAAAACAAAGCTCAAAGCTGGGCTGCGGCTGAGCCGCCACGGGCCGTGTACGCTGCCCGCGGTTTTAGCTGCCAAGTCTTTGGCAATTCCCAGTCTCCTCAGTTCCGCAAATCGCTTCTTGCCACGTTTCCACCGCCGCCAGTATACATATCGCAATCGACGGCGTATCCATGAGTCAAGCACTACCAGCACCGACGGGGTCTGGCAATAACCAAAATAGCCTCGCCAGCCAATCAAGTAACGATTGAGTTTCTCAATAATCTGCTCCATTGATACTCCTCGCCGGTAACAGGTCAGTTCCCGAACTCGTCTCTTAAACCGCAACAGACTTCCCGGAGCAATGCCCCGTTTTGTCTCTTTGCCGGCTATTATGCGAAAGCCCAGAGACTTACAACGCCAAGGCCTGTCTACTTTGCTCTTGGACTGATTGACCTTAAGTTTGAGCTTACGGGTAATGAACTTGCTGATGTTTTCCATTACTCGCTTGCCTGCTCGTTCGCTACGAACGTAAATATTACAATCGTCCGCATAGCGTACAAAGCGATGACCTCTTCGCTCCAACTCTCGGTCAAGCTCATCAAGAACAATGTTCGATAGCAATGGCGATAATACGCCTCAAACAATATTGCAAACGCCCCTTTTCAGGGGCTTGTACAAAAGGGGGTGGGGCCACCCTGTAAACCACTCGAGCAGCTTGCTGGCCTACCTCAATTTCCCTGACTAAAGCCCGTATGATTTCCCTACGCATCATCCAGTCAGCTTCTTTCAAGTTGCTCTTAACATTAGAGGCAAATTCCTTCATGTGGCCGATTACCTGTCTTAATTCTCTTTGCTGAGCTTGCTCATCGGTTTGCCTTTTGGCCTCTGCCTGGAGTTTTCCCAAGCGTTCTTTTGCCTTTCGCATTCGCGGTTCAAACTCGATTTTATCAATTAGGCCATCTTGATATGCATCGACCAATCTGGCCATTCCACGTTTGACTTTTTTGATCAGAGCATGGAGGAGTTGCTCAGTGGTGTTCCATCCTACATGTTTTTTCTTGCCAGTCAACCGGCGTTTGTATTCCTTCTCAACCCGTTGAGGATCGGTCAGTAGTAAACGTACGTCCTGCCATACCGCTTCTTCCAGCAGATCTGTTCGCACTTGCTTGTTATCACAGACACGTTGACCTCCAAAACGATAGGCATCCGTACCGGTGCAACGATAGTAGGCATAAGAACGTCTTTTGCCCTTACCTGCACTGAGGCTGATTGGCTTGCCATAATAGGCATATCCACATTTCTTGCAGACCAGTAATCCCTGCAGCAAATGGCGAACACCACGTTTGCCTTTACGGTTCCGTTTCTTGTTCTCGACCAATTGTTCTTGAACCAAGTCAAAAAGAGCTTCACTGACGATAGCCGGTACTGGAATATAATGCCATTGTTCTCTGGGAACCGCGTAGGTTGAGACCGCACGGCGAGGCTGATCAGAATCGCCACGTTGAGTTCGTAAACGAGGCCTCATCGGTCCTGTACGAGTTTTTCCATAGGCTGCCATACCTTTATAGGCTGGATTCTTTAGGACGCCCCAAATCGTCGCACTGTCCCAATAACTCTTGCCAGTTCGGGTTGGAATACCATTTCGCTGCAAGCGCCGGCGTACCTCTCCAATCGAAAACCGATCTTGACCGACCCATTCGAATATCTCTCGGACAACGCGTGCTTCTTCCAGAACTATCTCGTAACTGGCCTGACCAGCACCTTCTTGACGAGACACATAGCGATAACCATAAGGGGCGCCGCCCAGAACATTTACCGATCCTCGACGAGCAGCATGCAGTTTACCTCGCCGACTTCGTTCGAGAATCTTGGCCCTTTCATATTCGGCAACCATTCCTTGTACCTGCAATAAGATCTCATCTTCCGGCGTTTGCCCAAGCTGATGGTTTAAGAAAACCACCTCTATGCCGCACCGCTGTAGTTCATCTATCAGTAATACTTGGTAAGCATATTTACGGGCCAGTCGATCCGGCGAGTGAATGTAAACTCGATCAATTGCTCCGGCGGCAGCAACATCTCGTAAACGCTCCAAGGCCGGGCGAACCAATGTTGCGCCACTGTAACCGTCATCTACGAAGGTCAGTTCTTTTTCCAATTTCAGCGTTTCTTTGGCCATGCGATCTTTCAATTCCTCGAGTTGGCTGGCGATTGTTCCTGCCTCGGCCTGCTGATCGGAAGAGACACGGGCATAAATCGCAACTCTGAAATCATCGCTTTGACGTATCTTTACATTCATACCGCACATTGTCGTTTCTCTATACCAATTGTCGCCCACAATTTGTTTGCCTGGCCGTTTAGCAATCCTGGATATAGGTCTTGGCGCTTAATTGGAACAAGGTTTTCGTACGCATGGGCCATGAACTCGCTCGCCAGACGAGAACTCTGAAATACTCGTTCAATCTCGACCATCCTGGCATTCCTTGCTTTTTTGCAATCCATTGTCATAAGATCCTCCATGATAGAGACTTGGCCCATTCGCGGAGGCGACGTTGCCGCTACTTGCGAACCCCTGTCCATACGAAGCCCGAAGCTGGGCTCTGGGTATGACCGCCTCTATCATTATCGGATGTTTTGCAATATTGCTTGAGGTGTTAAGGGACCACCTTGTGGCGTCCCTTCCCTTGTCGCACTGACCAGTCCGTTCTCCATCACCCCGGCATTCAAGAATGCCCGTATGATTTTCAACAGCCGTTTGTCGGGTATCCGTTCGGCCAGTTTACACATCAATTTGTCATGGTTGACTCGGTCAAAGAATTTCTCCAGGTCAATATCCACAACCCAGCGATAGCCCTGTTCAACATATTGCTGACTGCGGCTTATCGCCTGATGTGCACTTCGGCCGGGACGAAATCCATAGCTGTGCTCTGAGAACGTCTTGTCCCAGTACTTCTGCAAGACCTGCATAACCGCCTGTTGGATGAAACGGTCCAAAGCTGTGGGAATACCAAGTTTGCGTATCCCACCAGCGGGCTTGGGTATCTCTACCCGCTTCACAGGCTGAGGCTGATAAGTGCCCGCAAGTAGTTGCTCACGGATTTCTGGCCAGTCTTTCTTCAGGTAGCCCGACAGCTTCTTAACGGTCATACCGTCAATGCCCGGAACACCTTTGTTCTGCCTGACTCGTTGCAGTGCCCTCCTTAAATTCTCACGCTGGCATATTTGCTCCATTAACAAAACAGCTAACGCCGGGTCTTCGGGTGTACGCTTCGCCTCGGACGCTTCGGTCCCTTTATCCGCAGCCATCGGGGCTTCACCCCTACTCTCTGCCATAAAGGCCAGTTCCAACTGGATTTTCTGCCGCTTTGCGCCCATGAGTCGCGTGTCCTACCAACCACTCCATTTACCCCTCTTATCGAGGGGGACCGTTCGGGCCTTCCCCACCTTCGACGAGTACTATGCCCTCTGCTGACTTCTGCATGGCGGTCAGGAAACCTCGCGATTGCCTCAGTCCCGATTTCAGGACACCATGCAGACCTCCCGAGGTAAGTTCGCCAACCTTCGCCGCACACCTGCCGAATTTACAGCCCCGGACTTTGATGGATATGGACTTTGTTGTCTTATGCCAACTCGTCCAGCCAGCACTGCCTCGTATTCGGTTTCTGTCCGTCAGGTCACGGCTTTGCTACACGCTTCCTTAGAACCCTGCCTCACGGCAACGCTCTTGCGCTTCGCTAACACTTCACCTCCATCAGGTTGTGTAGAGGACTTTCACCTCCAAGTTGCCGAACATGCTCGGCACACATAAGACGGCCTTGTGTTCATTCACACAAGGCCGTCCAAATAGAATATATGCAGGAACTGTCTCTATGCAATCCGGCTATCCAACAATAAACTGCTGCCAACAGGCTGCATTACCAATCGCGCACTACCACGCCGTCTTCGCCTACTAAATACTGCCCGCCATTTTTGACCTTAAGATTATAGACTTTGCCGACAAAAGGCACTGCTCTTTTTACAACGCTCTTAATCTCGATTGAACCGTCTAATGATTTCAGTCTATGGCCGCTTCTTAAATCCGGTGCTGCGACCCACCGTCCCGAATCAAGCATAAAGCAGTGTGCGTCCACCACACTGATGCAGTTGCCATTTTCGAGCATTATATCGCGGCACTCGAAGGTCCCCTCGTGCTCTTGAACTTTCTCGATTTGCTTTAAACCCGCCAATGCTACAGTGCAACCAAACTTGCCAACAGTCTGCTCCGGGATAGCTTCCGAAATCTGCATGAGCACCCCATTCACCCATACGGGGGTATCGGCAGGAAAACACGTTCTGCCTTTTGGTCCGGGCTCGCTGACTTTGCCATCGTGAACGAGGAATGAATCCAATCTATCCTTTGGCTCACTGGCTCCAGGTATAGGCAGTCCGCCTCGTCGAATGTCTCCGCCGTCCCAGTAAGTGTAGATGTTATCGTCATTGATACCGCAAAAAGGCTTCTTTTCAAAGCTCACATGGCTGTCCATGAACAATACGTTTTGCCCATCCTCCTGATGAGCAATGGCGTTTCCAACATTGATTGCTTCTCTACCACCTGTGGGGTTGTATGAGCTCAACAGGCCCGGTTCCTTGCCTTCCGCAGCGGGAGAGGTAATCCATGGGTTCCGGTCGGCCGCCACCGCCATACCCGGTTCGCTCGATGTGGTCAGGGCGTACAGGCCATAAGGCATATGGTATGAGTAGCTGCAATGCTTTGTCGGCTCCGGGCCGAAGTCCCAGAGGTCAATAAGCTCTCTGTCGCCTGCGTTGTATTCTGCGGGCTTAAATTCCGTGGTCCCGGAATCACTCTTGCAAACAAACGACTTGGGCGTTACCTCGGCATACTTGACCAGAAGATAGAAGCTGGAGGTAATTGTGGCCTGGCCGCCGCTGCCGTTAGCGGGATTCAAACCGTAAGCGGTGAATCGGTTGTCGGCCAGCCACTGAGGTATGCTGCCAGCCCATGTGCTGTTTCTGCCACCGGCACGCGGCAGCTCGTCGTCGTAATCGTTGGCATATACCAGCATTGCCTTGCCGATGCCGGACAGGTTCGTCCCGCAGACCATGCGGAAGGCTACCTGCCTGACCCTGGCAAGAGCGGGCATCAAAATGCCCATCAACAGAGCTATGATCGCAATCACGACCAGAAGCTCAACTAATGTAAAACCTTTGCGTTCCATTTTCTTTCTCCTTCAATTTCTCGGAGATTCGCAAAACCGACCGTTTTTCAGCACATTTTGATAATCTTTGTAATAACAATAAGTACAACCTTCTACCGGGCTCGCATTATGACAGTCCTGCTGCGGCCTCGGCCTTAGCCAAGACGAGTCCCTGCTAAAAAGTAACGTATAGCATTCAACGCCGTTTTTCAGCGAATCTCCATCGTTCAATTTTTTTCGCTCAAAAACGGTCGGCTCAAAACAAATTCGCAAAACCGGTTTTCGCCGAGAAGCTCCGCGCAGTCGCACCATCCGACACTCAGGAATGTCCCCGGCTCAATTCGGAAAACCGGCCCTCCGATAAGCAGGTCAAGGGTATGAAATTAAGAAAGCAAATCTGATGACACTAATTAAATTATAACAAGTTTTTCAAACCTGCCTTTCGGTCTTTTTACATATCGGCGCAAAGCCCGCGCACAGACCTTTTCTGGCCTCACTAACATAAGCTAAACTGTGAAAGAACCTTTTTGTCCGGCAGGCAGGTTCAGGATATGAAATTAAGAAGGCAAATATGATAACAACTTAAATAATAACACCTTTTCAAACCTACCTGTCTCTACTTATAGCTACGACAAAACAGTTTCTTTGTTGTATAAATTTCAACAAAATTTTTATGTTTTCCTTAAAATTTACACAGTTTTGCTCAATACCTTTACCTTCAAAGTATCTTTCGGGAAATCTTTCCTTTTACGGAACAGCGCCGGTGTGCAGAATTTCTAACGGGGTTCACGTTCAGTTTCATAATAGGTTCTTTCCATCCGGTCATTTCTTTTCGATAACTTTTGCAAGCTGGTCCTCGCTAGGTGTCAGCGTTGCAAGATGCAGGGCGACCTCTTTTCGGATTTCAGCTATGACCTCCGGATGGTCTTTGGATATATCATATTTTTCGGAAGGGTCGTAGCCGAGATGGTAAAGCAATGGCGGTTCGTGGTGCGCCTCCTCACCCTTACCATAGGCTGGCTTTGTTATAAAATGCGCCTTATAAGGCCCCTTGCGCACCGCATACAATTTTGCACCTCGATAATAGAACATAACTTTTCGC